>NZ_RAWN01000075.1:0-41224 GCF_003668895.1 Corallococcus sp. AB045 | reverse complement strand
ACCCCCGCCATCGAGCGCCGCATCAAAGCCGCTCTTACACATGGAGCGAGCCGCCAAAGGACGAGGCAACATCATCGTCGTCGCAGCCACTCCCGCTAACACAGGTGTTTTGATGACAGTTCCGGCAACAACCACAGGCCCAGATACAGGGCACTCGTCGTGACAATCATGGAGAGCACGGCCTCGCGATCCGTCATCCCGCGCAGCGCGTCCTCCGTCTCGTCCCACACCGAGTCCAACGCGATGGAGAAGGCCAGCGTGCGCTTGCCGTCCTCATCCAGCGTGGGCCCTCGCTCCAACAGGTGGAGACAATCACCAGTGAGCGCCTTGCGCTTGCACCATCGGCCATACGCCGCCGCCAGCTCCGCCTCCGGAGCATCACTGAGCCGGAGGTGTCCGCGCCCAGGCTCCTGCACGGAGACGAGCCCCAGGTGCCCACGCACGTGGGCATAGGGCCGTGACGGAAGCGAAGCCGCCAGCAGCCGGCGGGCCGCCTCCATGGAGTGCAAGGAGACAGGCGCGGTGCGCGCGAGCCCCGCGACCGCGGACACGAAGGCGCCTTCGTCCAAGACCACGGGCCGGAGGTCCCGCTGTGGCATGTGGACACGGGTGGGTCCCCGGCCCGTACTGAGGCGCACGCTTCGGGACGCCGCACAGCCGGTCCCCACGAGCAGCATCCACGCGATGACGGCCATGTGTGTCATCCGGACAGTGACACTGGATCCGAGCGACCGGTGCGGTTTACCCGGGACGTGGGGCTGTGGCATGGGTGAAGAGAGTCTACCCGCCATGAAACGCCGCCCCGAGTTCGACAGCCTGCGCGGAGTGCTGCTCGTCCTGATGACGCTGACGCACCTGCCCACCCGGCTGAGTGTCATCGGCAATCAGCCGTTCGGCTTCGTGTCCGCCGCCGAGGGCTTCGTGTTCCTCTCCGCGTTCCTCGTGGGCGTGGTGCACGCGAAGAAGCTGGGGACCTCAAGCCCCGTGGCTATGTTCAAGAGCCTCTGGAGCCGTGCCCTCAAGGTGTACGGCTACCACGTCGCCCTGCTCTTCTTCGCGTTCACCATCATCGCCGCGCTGGGCGTCGCCGCGCGCAGGCCCGCCATCCACAACCTGATTGGCTTCTTCCATCAGGATCCGTTCACCGCCCTGTGGAGCAGCCTGTTCCTCCTCTACTGTCCCCCGCTGCTCGACATCCTTCCGCTCTATGTCGTGCTGCTGCTGCTCACGCCCGCCGTGCTGCTCGGTGCGCGCAAGGAGGGCTGGTCCCGGGTGCTGGGGCTGAGCGCCCTCATCTGGGTCTGGGCGCAGGTGGGCCTCAAGCGCGCCCTGTATGACCTGCTCGTCGCCATCCCCGTGCTGCCGTGGCCGCCGTTGAGCATCGACCTGTCGGGCGCGTTCGACCTGTTCGCGTGGCAGTTCCTCTGGGTGCTCGGGGTGTGGATGGGCGTGGCCCGCGCCACCGCGCCGGAGCAGCGCGAGCCCGTGTCCCGCCGGCTCCTCACGGGCGCCATCGTCGTCAGCCTGGGGTTCTTCGTCGTGCGCCACCTCGACGTGGACCTGGGCGCCGCGGGGGTGCTGTTCGACAAGTGGTCGCTCGCGCCGCTGCGGCTCGTGAACTTCCTGGCCGTGGCCCTGCTGGCGAGCTGGCTCGCGCCCCGCCTGTTCCAATGGCTGCGTCCCAAGGTGCTGGAGGCGTTGGGACAGGCGTCGCTGCCCGTGTTCGCCGTGCACGTGGTGCTGTGCCTACTCAGCCTGTCGCTGCTGGACGAGAACGAGGACCCGCTGGACTACTGGGATGAAGCCGCGGTCCTCGTGGCCACGTTCTGCAGCATGTACTTCGTGGCGCTGCGCCAGCGCATCGCGGGCCGGAGCATGGGCCCGCCGTCGACGTCCTGAATCAGCCGCGCACGGCGGCCAGCGCGGCGTCGGTCTCCACAACCAGGGCGCGCACCAGGTCCGCCGCGGGGCCCTCTCGCGAGAGGCCAATGCCCTGCCCCGCCCACAGGGCCATGAAGCGCGTGTCGTTCTGCTTCGACGACGCAGCCCTCAGCGTGCGCGTGGCTCCGTGCTGCTGCGGAAATGGCAGGATGGCTCCGGCCTCCTCCAGCGTGGTGGTCAGCTCGTTCGGAATCGCGCGGGCCGGGCGTCCGGAGAAGGCGCGGGTGATGCGTGACGATTCATCCCGGGCCTCGCGCAACAGCGCCTTGTGGGCCGCCGCCGCGCTGGACTCCTGGCACCGCAGGAACGCCGTGCCCAGCTGCACGGCCGCCGCGCCCAGCATCCGGGCCGCCGAGATACCGCGTCCGTCCATGATGCCGCCGCTGGCGATGACCGGCACCCGCACGGCGTCCACCATCTGCGGCACGAGCGCCATCGTGCCCACCATGCCCGCCTCGAACGAACCGCCGAAGGAGCCCCGGTGGCCTCCCGCCTCCGAGCCCTGCGCGACAATCGCATCCACGCCCGCGGCCTCCAGTGCCTGGGCCTCGCGCACGTTCGTCGCCGTGCCCACGACGAGGATGCCGCGCGACCGGAACGCCTCCAGCACCGGCGCGGGCGGAATGCCGAAGGTGAAGCTGAACACCGTCGGCGCCGCTTCGAGCACGGCCTCCACCTGCTTCGCGAAGTCCGGCATCGCGGTCGCCGGAATCACGGGAGGAGGCAGCCCCAGCGCGGCATGGAAGCGCTCGATGATGGCGAGCGTGGGCCCCGGGTCCGAGGGAGCCACCGCGGGCTGTGGCGCGAAGAGATTGATGGCGTAGGGCCGTGAGGTGAGTGAGCGCACCGCGCGGGCCTGCTGGACGATGTCCTCCGGCTGCACGTACGCGGCCCCCAGCGAGCCCAGACCGCCGGCTTCCGACACCGCCGCGACCAACTCCGGCGGCGTCAGGCCCCCTGCCATCGGCGCCTGGATGATCGAATGCTCCACCCCGAGCCGCTCCGAGAACCTGCGCCACGCCTGCGGATCCATCATGGCTACACCTCCCCGTGATTCACGTCGGACAGCATTAACGGCCCGGCTTCACATGGGAGCGCCGCGCGCTCCGGAGGCATCAGTCCTACTTTCACGCTCCATGCCAGGAACGAGGCGCCATGTCCCCCCGCGTCAGTCCGATAGGGTTCCGGCATGACGGCCACCTCCCGGCCGGGCCGGTCCCAAACCTGTCGGACAGTCGGACAGCCTTCCGTCGTCCGGACCTGTCCGACTGTCGGACAGCCTTCCGCCATGTGCCGTCCGGTCTGACTGTCGGACAGGTTTTCGTCGCGCGGTCCCGACGGGTCCGACTGTCCGACAGGTTTCCGTGGCCCGAACTGGTCCGACTGTCCGACAGGTTTCCATGGCCCGAACCGGTCCGACTGTCCGAGAGGTCTCCGTTGCCCGAACCGGTCCGACTGTCCGAGAGGTCTCCGTTGCCCGAACCTGTCCGACTGTCCGACAGGTCTCCGTTGCCCGAACCTGTCCGACTGTCGGACAGGTTTTCGCGGTCCGCCTCCGGCGGGGAGCCTGACGGGATTCTCACCTTCTCATTCGCAGTCGTAGTTCGGCGCGGGCGCTCCGGGCTCCAGCACCACGGGCACCGGGCCTCCCGCCCGGGCCAGGGCCTCTCCACAGTCCAGCGCCGCGTCCTTCGCCAGGTGCCGGTACAGGACACACGACGCACGCTCCACGAAGAACGCCTGCTTCGGCCAGTCCGGTCCTCTCGAGGCCAGGATGGCCACCGCGTACCGGCCACCGTCCGGCAGCGTCACCAGCCCCACCTCGTTGAGCACGTTGTAGCGCGCGTCATCCCCGCAGCAGCCCGGCGGCAGCCACCCGCCCTTGTGCTGGAGCGACGCGCGGGCGCTCGCGGGCAGGCGCGTTCCCAGCCAACCGCCGCAGCCCTCCCGAGGCGTCAACTCCATCCACTTCAGCAGCCGCGCCGTGGGCTCCGGCTCCATCAGCTCCCGCTGCTCCAACCGCGCCAGGAACGACACCATGTCGTCCGCGCAGAAGTAGTTGTCCCGCCCCATCACCCGCGGAGAGTTCGTCGCCCAGCGCTCCCGGCCGTAGTTCCACTTCGTCAGCGCCGTGTGCTCCAGACCCAGGCCGCGAAGATAGACATTGATGGCATCCGGGCCGCCCACCAGGTCAATCACCTCGCCGGAGGCTTCATTGTCCGACGTGCGGAACACCTTCTCCGCGAGCGGTGCCACCGTCGCCAGGTCCCGCTGTCCCAACGCCGCCGCCACCCAGAACACCTTCGCGGAGCTGGCGGAGATGTGCGGCTCCAGGCCGGAGACGCTCGCCGTCTCGCCCGTGCGCAGGTCCATCACCGCGAGCGACAGGTCCGTCCCGGGCGACAGGCGCGTGGCCTCGCCCGCCAGTGACTCCACCACCGCCTTCAGGGACTCACGAGGAGCGCCCGCCTCCGGCTTCGTCGCGCAACCACTCATCGCCAGGAGCCCTGCCCAGAGCAGCACCGTCCGCATCCGCGACTCCCTTCAGTGAATCAGCTGGTGCACCTGCTCCAGCATCAGCGCCGTCACCAGCCCGCAGTACGTCCCCAGCACGTACCCCAGCACCGCGAGCAGCACGCCCACCGGCGCGAGCGCGGGGTGGAAGGCCGCCGCCACCACGGACGCGGAGGCCGTGCCGCCCACGTTCGCCTGTGACCCCACCGCCGCGAAGAACACCGGCGCCTTCAGCCAACGGCGCGTGCCCATCGTCACCGCCGCGTGGATGCACATCCACAGCGCGCCCACCGCCACCAGCGCGGGCGCGTCCCACAGCCGCCGGAACTCCGCCTGCGCGCCAATCGTCGCCACCAGCAGGTACAGGAACAGCGAGCCCATCCGACTCGCCCCCGCGCCCTCCAGCCTGCGCACCGGCGTGAACGACAGCACCACGCCCACCGTCGTCACCAGCAGCACCACCCACGTGAAGCCCGTCACCACGTTGCCCAGGTCCGGCAGCAGCTTCGCCAGCGCCGTGCACACCACCGTCACGCCGAACGCCACCGCCAGCATCGACAGCAAATCGGACAGGCTCGCGGGCCTCGCGGACGCCGCCTGGATGCGCGCGGACTCTTCGCGCACGTGGTCCAGCGCGGTCCGATCCGCGCCGATGCTCGCGTCCATCGCCTTCTCACGCCCGGCGAAGGACAGCAGCACCGCCGTCCACACGTTGGACACGCCCACGTCCACCACCACCAGCATGCTCAACGTGCTGTCCAGCGCGCCCACGCTCTGGCCAATCGCCACGAAGTTCGCGCTGCCACCAATCCACGACCCGCTGAGCGCCGCCAATCCCTTCCACGCCTGGTCCCCCAGCTCCGCCGGCACCAACCACCCCAGCGCCAGATACGCGAGCGGCCCGCCCACCATGATGCCCACCGAGCCCGCCAGGAACACGCCCACCGCGTTGCGCCCCAGCCTCGCGATGGCCGGCAGGTCCACCGACAGCACCAGCAGCACCAGGCTCGCGGGCAGCAGGTACACGCGCGTGAAGCGGTACAACTCCGACTGCGTGGGGATGACGCCCGTGTTCGAAAGCAGCGTCGGCACGAAGTACGCGAACACCAGCAGCGGCACGACGTTGAAGAACCGCGCCACCGCCGGGTAGCGCTGCAACGCATACAACCCCGCCAGCACCGCGAGCAGCACGGCGAGCACCGCCATCGGATCCTGGATGAGCGGTGGCGTCACCGGGGCTCCACACCCAGGCCCGCGCCCGCGCCCAGCTGGATGCGGCCCTGCACCACCGGATGCGCGCGGTACGGGTCCTCCGCGAGCAGCAGGTTGCCGTCCAGGTCCACCCAGTCCACCAGCGGCGCCAGGTGCGCACCCGCCGCGATGCCCAGCCCTGTCTCCACCATGCAGCCCAACATCACCTTCAGGCCGCACGCTCGCGCCGTCTCGATGATGCGCAACGCCTCACGGATGCCACCGCTCTTCTGGAGCTTCACGTTGATGCCATGGAAGCCCTCCGCCAGCTTCGGCACGTCCGACGCCTTCGTCAGCGACTCGTCCGCCACCAGCGGCAGCGGCGAGCGCGCGCGCAGCCACTTCGCGCCCTCCACGTCCGCCGCGGGCAGCGGCTGCTCCACCAACTCCACGCCCTGCGTGGACAACCACTGGATGTGCGCCAGCGCCTCGTCCGGCTTCCACGCCTCGTTCGCGTCCACGCGGATGGTCTGCCCCGTGAGCGCGCGCACCGTGCCGAACACCTCCTGCACGCGGTCCGCGCCCAGCTTCACCTTCAGCACCGGGAAGTCCGCCGCCTCGCGCACCTTCACGGCCAGCGTCTCCGGCACGTCGATGCCAATGGACATGGACGTCACCGGCTGCCGCGCGGGGTCCACGCCCAGCATCCGGTACAGCGGCACGCCCATCACCTTGCCCGCCCAGTCATGCAGCGCCAGGTCCACCGCCGCCTTCGCCGCGGGGTTGTCCGGCAGCGCCGCGTCCACGGCCTCGGACACGTCGCGGAAGTGGCGCAGGTCGCGGCCCTCCAGCACAGGGGACAACTTGTGGAGCGCCGCCTCCACCGTCTCCCACGACTCGCCGTAGCGCACGTTCGGCGCGGCCTCGCCGTAGCCCACGTGTCCTTCCGAGCGCACCTCCACGAACACGTTGCGCTTCACCGTGCTCGTGCCCCGGGCAATGGTCCAGGCGTGACGCAGCGGCAGCTCCACGGTGCGAAAGCTCAACGGCGAGGCCATGGCGGAATCCCTCCAGGGCCCTTCCCTTAACACGGCACTCCTCGCAAACACCGCTTCCGTTGCCTTCCCGGGCCGGAAGGCGCGAGCCTCTACTCCATGCGTCTTCTGCCCCTCGTCATCGCCTTGTTCGCGCTGGGTCCAAGCCACGCCGCGTCATCCCGTCCCGCGCCGAAGGATGAACTGCGGACGCTGCTCGCGGAGCTCGTCGCCGCGGACACCTCCAACCCGCCCGGCAACGAGACGGCCGCGGCCCAGGTGGCGGCGAAGTGGCTGCGCGAGGCCGGCATCGAAGCGGAGCTCATCGAGCCCTCGCCCGGTCGCGGCAACCTGCTGGTGCGCTTGAAGGGCAGCGGCAAGGGCCGGCCGGTGCTCGTGCTCGCGCACCTGGACACGGTGCCCGCCGTGAAGACCGAGTGGGCCACCGACCCGTGGACGCTCACGGAGAAGGACGGCCTGCTCTACGGACGCGGTGTGCAGGACAACAAGGGCATGGCGGCGGCGAGCATCCTCGCGCTGCGCCGGCTGAAGCAGGAGGGCGGCACACGCTCGCGCGACATCCTTCTGTATCTGGGCGCGGATGAAGAGGTGGGCTCCGGACAGGGGCTGGACTGGATGATGGAGCACCGCTCGGAGCTCAAGGAGGCGGAGTTCGCGCTCAACGAGGGCGGCCTCACGGAGCTGTCACCGGACCGCAAGGAGGTGCGCTTCGTGGCGCTCCAGGCCGCGGAGCGCGTGTCCCGCAACGTGACGCTCAAGGCCACCGGCCCCGGCGGTCACTCCTCCGCGCCGCCCGTGGACGCGGGGCCCCTGGTGCGGGTGGCCGCGGCGGTGGCGCGCGTGGGCGCCCTCACCTTCCCCGCGCACCTGACACCCGCCGCCAGGCTCCACGTGCAGGGCCGAGCACAGGCGACTCCCGGCGAGCTGGGTGAAGCGCTGCGCCGCATCGCCGCCTCGCCGGACGCGCCGCCCGAGGACGCGGTGGCCACCGTGGCACGGCTGGAGCCCGCGCTGGGCGCCGTGCTGCGCACCACGTGCGTGCCCACGGTGTTCAAGGCGGGCACGAAGTCCAACGTCATCCCCGCCACCGCCGAGGCCACCGTGAACTGCCGCCTGCTGCCGGACGCGGACCCGAAGGCCGTGCGCGAGCGCATCGTCGCCGCGGTGAACGACCAGGACATCCAGGTGGAGATGGACGTGTCGCCGCCGGACTCGCCCATGTCCCCCGTGGGGGACAACGCCATGTTCCGCGCGGTGAAGGCCGCAGCCGCGAAGGTGTGGCCGAAGGCGCCGGTGATTCCGCGCATGTCCACCGGCACCACCGAGTCCGCCACGCTGCGCCGCGCGGGGATTCATGCCTACGGCATCGACCTCTTCGCGCTGACGCCTGACGACGCGCGCACCGCGCACGCCCCCAACGAGCGCGTCCCGGTGGCGTCACTCCAGCCCGGCGCGGAGTTCGTCTACCTCACGCTGAAGCACCTGACGCGCTGACACACCGGCGCCACCTCCTCACGGGCCCTGGCATCACCTCCGGTGCTTGCTCAGGAGGCGTGCGTGAACCCCAGCAGGACCGTGGCGAATCTCCGGCTGGCGTTGTGTCTGGGGTTGATCATCGGCGCCACGGGCTGCGCGGACACGTCTTTCCTCCCGGCTCGTAAGGCCCACGGAATCCACCCGTACCGCCGTGGGCAACAGCCACTCGCTGGCCATCACGGCGGAGACCCGCGGGCGCCCAGGCTACTTGCGCGTGAGCTCTTCGATTCGGCGGATGACCGCCGCGCGCGTCTGGCTTGAGACCGTGCGGTGCTCGAGCAGGTCCGACATCCACAACCCGTCGATCGCCAGACGGCAGAGCGTGAGCTCCGGCGACTCTTGCTCCTGGGGGCTGAGTTGCTCCTCCCGCGCCTCGTCCCAGATGGAGCTCCAGAGCTCCCGGACCTCCGGGTCGAAGAGCATGAGCCCGATGAGCGAGCGCATGACGCGGGCCTCGTCGTCATCGGAGGGAGCGGCGACCGTCACCCGGAGATACGCGCGGGTTCCCCTGCCGTTGGCGTCCGGATCCTTCGCCATCTCGGCGGCGACGGCCCCGGCGAAGCGCTGGGTCACGTCGTCGAACAGCGCATCGAGCAGGATGGGCTTGCTCTGGAAGTGCTCCAGGAGGTCCCCCTTCGGGACCCCTGCCCGCCCGGCGATGGCGTCGAGCGTCACGGCTTGAAGCCCCTGAGCCAGGATGAGGTCCGCGGCCGCCCGAAGAAGCTTCTCGCGGGTCACGTCAGGCTCCTTGTTCCGCCACTGGGTCATCACCATTACCTCTCGCAACAGGAACGCCGCCGCCCGTCTTTCCAAGTTAATCACGAGTAACGTCGGGGAGGCGCGGAGTCTCATCCGACCTTCCCGTGTCAGGGTGATGCGATGGGACCTGGGAGGTATTGCTGGAGCCAGACCTTCTCCAGGCCCCAGGTGAACAGCATCCAATGGGAGGAGTGGCCGCTGAAGCCCTCCGCCTGGATGGGACGGGTGACGGTGATGATGCGCGTGCCGGGAGCGCAGGTGCGCAGGTGGGTGACGAGCCGGGCCTTCGTCTCCGGACTGAACGCCACCCAGTTGCAGAAGATATGGGTCGCGTCTCCCAGGGGTTCGCGGGTCATGTCACCCACGGTGAAGGTGATGCCCGCAGGCTGAAGCCACGGCGCCACGCGCGCCACGTGGTCCGAAATCAACTCCACGCCATGCGCCCCGGCCCCCCACCAGCGCGCGGCGAGCAGCACGCGTCCGCGCCCCGCGCCCAGGTCCACCACCCGGCTGCCGCGCCCCACGCCCGCCCTCTTGAGGAACCACAGCGCCGTCACCAGCGGCGTCTCGCCGTACATCAGCTCGCGGAACGACTGGCCCGTGGTCTGGAGCGCCCGCGTCATCTCGAAGGTGCGCCGCCAGCGGTAGGGCGTCCACAGGATGCGCTGCCACCACAGTCCCATATACGGCTTCAGGAGCCGGGGGCGTAGGAGCAGCAGCAGCAGGTCGGTGACGCGCAGCACGACCGCGATGACGATGCCCTGCATCTGGAGCGCCAGCCGCTCGAAGAACGGCAGGTCGAACTCGCCCAGCGTGTCGTCGCGGCGCGGTGGGGGCTCGGGAGGAGGAGCGGGATCCGTCATGCGGTGCGGAGGCTGTCCGGATTCCGGACGCCACGCAATGGCTCCGCGTTTGACCGGGACGCGCCTGCCTCCCGTGTGGACTTCGTGAGCTGGGCGCCAGGCACGTCGCGCTCACCCTGCCCGTTCGCTTCTACGCCAACCCACTGGTGTACTCGGTCAACCTGGACACGCTCGACTTCAGCGGCGCCGCCGGCAAGCCCTTCCCCGTGCCGGCCGCGCCCACGAGCATCGACCTCACCTCGAAGCTGTCGAGCTGAGCGTCACAAGAGCTTCTTCGCCGCCTTGGCCAGCGCCCTGTCCCCGGCCACGGCGGGAAGCTCCATGAGGCGCGCGGCCACGACCTTGCCCACCGCGGGGTTCACGGCCGCGACCTTGAGGTACGCCTCCGCGCGCTTGAGCAGGTCCACGTGCATGCTGGACCTGACCACGCGGGCGAGCAGCTCCTTCGCCAGGATGGACGGGTCGAAGGCGTCGAAGAGGCCGCGCAGCGCCTGCCGTTCCAACTGCTCCGGACGCTCTTCCGCCAGGTTCAGCGCGGGCCGCAGCAGGGCCAGCCCCAGCGTGCGCATGGCCTCCGCGACGACACTGGGCTTCCACCCGTCCGCGAACGCCAGCAGCAGGGCCTCCGCGCCGCGCACGTCGCCCAGCATGCCCAGCGCGTACACGGCGTGCTTCGCCTCCACGTCGTCATGGCCGCGGCCCTGCACCATGTCGACGAACCGGCCGAGCACGTCCGCGTCCCCCATCCGGGCCAGCGCCTCCGCCGCCTCGCGCCGCACCTCGCGCGCCGGGTCCGTGTTCAGCACCTGGCGCAGCACGGGCATCGCCACGGTGCCCAGGTCCGCCAGCATGGCCACGGCCGCCCCGCGCGCGTCCTTCGTCGTCTCCGACAGCGCCGCCTGAATCAACGGCACCGCCTTGTCCTTGCGGCGCCGCGCCAGCTCCACCACGGCCTTCTCTCCCGTCTCCCGGGCCTGCACGTCCTCCAGCGTCTCCCGAGCGAACAGGCGCAGGCCCATGTCGTGCCCCGCGCGCGTCAACGCGTCCAGCTCGCGCCGCGCCTGCACTCCGCCCATCGCGCCCAGCACGCGGATGGCGGTGCGGCGCACCATGCGGCTGTGGCGCTCGTTCAGCGCGCCCCGCACGACCCCCAGCGCCTCCTCTCCGCGCGCCGCCACCGTGCGCGCCACGAAGGCGCTCGCCGAGCCATCACTCCACGCCGGGTAGAGCTCCCGCATCAGCGCGTCCGGCCCCAGGCCCGCGTAGTAGCGCGCCGCGTGCGCCGCCGCCTCGTAGCGCGTCAGCTCCCCGAGCGCCCGGCGCACCATCGCCGTTCCCGGGCTCAGCACCTCTTCCGGGCGGTGCACGTGGATGCTCGGGTGCGTGGGCACGGACTCCAATCCGGCCATGTCCACCTGCACCGCGCCCGCCAGCCGCACCAGCGCGATGCCCAGCACCTGGTACACCTTGATGAAGTCATCCAGCCGCTCCGCCGGGTCCGCCCGCTGCGCCAGCGCTTCCAACAGCGCGCCCGGCTTCTCCAGCCCCAGCTCCTTCAGCCGGGACACCAGCGGCTCCACCGTGCGAGGGCTCACCGCCGACAGGCCGCTGGCGAACGCGTCCGCCAGTTCGTCGCGAACCTCCGCCAACGCGATGGCCGCCCGCGACGCACCCGCCGCCCGCGCCGCGTCCGCCCACCCGCTGCGGGGCAGCGCGCTCGGCGTCGCGGGGGCCCGGACCCGGCCGCGCCGCCGGGGCGACACGGGCACGTCCGAGGCGCGCGCCAGCGGGCGCAGGTCCAACCCTTCCGGCGTCCGCACCACGATGGCCGAGGGGAACAATGTCGGCAGCGCCGCCTCCAGGCCCACGTCGCCCAGCACCGCCAGGAGCTTCGCGTCCTCCAGCGCGCTCGCCAGCGGCTCCTCCAGCGACGGGTCCGCGGGCAGGAAGAGTCCGCGTCCCGTGCCATCCACGAACTGCGAGCGGGCCCCGCTGGCGAGCAGCGTCTCCACCCGCACGGACACCGGCAGCAGGTCCGGCGCGAACACGTCCTTGCGGTGCTCCTGGAAGGCCGTCATCACCGCGCCCACATCCGGCAGCGCCACCTCCACCAGCCGCTCCAGCGCCGCCCCGTCCACCGACGGCGCGTCCTTCCACGACTCCAGGTCCAGCCGGTGCGGCGCGAAGCCCGGGTACTGCCCGCCATGCGCGCCTTGAAGCACCGCGCCCGCGTGGCTGTTCTTCGGCGCCACCGTCTTGAGGTTCGCGGGGAGGATCTGCTTCTCGCTGTAGTGCGTGCCCGACCCCAGGTCCACGAAGCGGCTCTCGCGGACCATGAACCGGTCCGGCGTCACCTTGGAGGAGAACGCGTACTCCACCAGCTTGAGCCCCTCGACGGGCGCGCGGTCCTTCTTCGTCCACGTCTTGCCAATGAGTTCCTCGACGTGGCGGGGCTCCAGCGCGTCACCGCCCAGGTGCTTCTCCACCTTGCGCGCGGTGAGCAGCATGTCCGCCACCAGGTCCGTGTACACCGGCGCCTCGAACGTGCCCGTGCGAGCCGCCGCCGCGTCCAACAGGCCCGCCAGCTCCACCGCCCGCGCGGACAGCCGCCGCAGGCCGTTGGCCCGGAGCGCCTCGCCCAGCGCGCGCACCTGCTCCGGCCGCTCCGCGCCCAGCGACGCCACGCCGGACAGGCCCAGCTCGCGCACCAGCGTGGACACCTGCGCCACGCCCGCCTTCATCAGGTCGCCAGTTTCGGCCTTGCCCTTCTTCACGCTCTTCTTCGCGCCGCTGGAGCCCGCGGGCGCGGCCGGGGCCGACTCCGCCGTCACGAAGGCCTGCGGGGCCCGGGCCCACGCCACCAGCAGCGCCGCCGCGTGCTTGCAGAAGGGCCGCGAGCGCGCCGCCATGCACGAGCACCGCCCCTTCACGTCCGAGCGCACCTCGCCGAACACCAGCGACACCTTGTAGGGCGTCGCCCCGGAGCCCGACGCGTCCGCGAAGAGCCGGTTCTCGAAGCGCGACAGGTTGGTGAGCTGCTTGCCGTCGAACAGCTCAGCGCCCTTGGCCAGCTCCGCCTTGTCGCTGATGATCTCCGTCATTCCGCCCATCCCGATGACGGGCCGTACCTCAGCCATGACGCTCCCCCTTCTTGTCGACGGACGCGAGCAGCGGCGCCAGGTCCTGGTTGCGCATCACCCGCTCCACCACGTCCACCAGCTTGCGGGGCGTGCACCCGAAGCACGGAATCCCCAGCGCGGTGAGCTGCTCCGCCATCGCGTGGTCATACGAAGGCCGCCCGCTGTCAGACAGCGCCAGCAGGCACAGCACCTTGGAGCGTGAGTCCACCAACTGCCTCAAGCGGGCCACCAACTCCTCGGCATTGCCGCCCTCGTACAGGTCGGTGATGAGGATGAAGAGCGTCTTCTCCGGCCGGCGCACGTAGTGCTCCTGCGCGTACGCCACCGCCCGGTTGATGTCCGTGCCACCGCCCAGCTGCGCGGAGAAGAGCACCTCCACCGGGTCCGCCAGCACGGGCGTCATGTCGACGATCTCCGTGTCGAACAGCACCAGGCTGGTTCTCAGCACGTCCAGCGACGCGAAGATGGCCGCCATCACGGAGCTGTACACCACGCTCTCCGCCATGGAGCCGGACTGGTCCACCACCAGCGTCACGTCCCACTCGTGGTGACGGCGCTGGTTGGGCCAGAAGTAGAAGCGCTCCGGGATGAGGCGCTTCCGCTCCGCGTCCCAGCCCTTCAGGTTGGAGCGGATGGTGCGGCGCCAGTCGATGTTGCGCGCGATGGGGATGGGGCTCGTCCTGTCGCGCCTGAGCGCCCCCAGCACCGCCGTGCGCAGCGGCGACTCCAGCTTCTTGCGCAGGTCTTCCACCACTTCCCGAATGATGGCGCGCGCGGTGTCCTTGGCCTGCTCCGGGATGAGCCCCCGGGCGCTCACCAGCGTCGTCACCAGCTCCAGGTTCTTGTCCAGGAAGGGCAGCGTCTCCGGCTCGAAGAGCAGCTGGGTGAGCCCCTTCTTCTCGATGGCGTCCTTCTGCACCAGCGCGATGACGTCGTCCTGGAAGAAGTCGCGCAGCGCGCCCAGCCACTTGGGCAGGTACGGCTTGGAACCGCCGCGCCCCGCGGAGCGCTCGCCGTAGACGAAGGAGAGCGCGTCATCCAGGCCCTCCAGGTCGTCGCCCTTCAGGTCCACCGTGTCCGCGCTGGCGCCCAGCTCGCCCAGGGAAGGGCAAGAGCCTGTCTTCTCCGCCTCCGGGCCCAGCGCCAGCCGCCAGCGCAAGAGCGCGTCGCGGTCCTTCGGGTCCAGGTCCTTGGGGTCCACGCTCATAGCAGGTCATCCAGGTCATCGAGCGCCTTGCCCAGGTCCGCGCTCAGGTCCTTCAGCGTCGCCTTGTCCTTCTCCTCCAGCACCGCCTTCACCGCGCGGCCCTTGTCCTTCAGCTGGCGCACGCCCATCACGTTCTCCATCAGGTAGCGGCGCTCCGTGGCCCCCAGCGCGCCCAGCGCCCGGCGCAGCACCGGCAGCGTCTGCCGGAAGCGCTCCGGCTCCACGCTGGTGAGGAAGTCATCCAATGCCTTCACCACGTCGCGGCTCTTCACCAGCACCAGCGCGTTCACCTGCAGGAAGCCCTCCAGGTACGCCGCCGCGTCCGAGGGCTCCACCGCCGCCGACAGCCGCCGTCCCACCTCCAGCGCCACCTCCGCCTCCGGCAGCTCGCGCGCCAGGTACAACAGGCCCGTGGCCAGCCCCGACGTCGCCGGGTGCACCGCGTGGCTCTCCATCAACCCGCGCGCCTCCGCGAGCCAGCCCTCCTTGTCCGCGCGCGGCTGGGACAGCGCCACTTCGTGCAGCGTGCGCAGCGCCTCCAGCACCGGGAGCACTCCTTCCGGAGCGCAGGCGCTGGCCTCGCGCACGCGCAGGAGCGCCCGGCCGAAGGTCTTCTCCCCCAGGGCCGCCACCGCCTCGTCCCCCACGGCCGAGTGCGCGCGCGAGGTGCCATAGGCCATCAACCCCGACAGCGCCCGAGCAGCGCTCGCCAGCGACGGCAGGTCCGCGTCCGTGGCCGCGTGCGCGTCACAGGCCTTGAGCGCCTGCGCCACCGTCTGGGAGCAGCCGGTGATGACGGACTCCAGGAGCACGTCCGCCGCCTCCGCCGTCGTCTTCGCCTGCGTCAGCCGCTCCTGGAGCACGCGCGTCGTCACGCCCTCCAGCGAGTCGCCCAACACAATCTTCTCCACCAGCGCCACGTCCGTGGACGGCGTCCACTGCGCCTGCCAGGCCTCGCGCACGCGGGTGAGCGCCGCGTAACCGCCGGCCTCACCTTCCGCGCCCTGCTTGCGCGACGACCCCGTCCCGGACAGCGACGCGTACGGAATGCCCGCCACGCGCAGCCGGTGAAGGAACACGGAGGAGCCCACCTCCACCGGGTTGTTGAGCCGCAGCGTGAACGTCTCCGGGCTATCCGTGCGCGGCAGCCGCCGCTCGCCCACCTCGCGCCAGAACTCCGCCTGGAGCGAGTTCTGCCCGATGCGGCTCGCCACCTGCCCCACTTCGTGACCGATGACGCTCTTCCACAGGAAGCTGTCCACGTGCGTCGCGTCTCCGCGGCACAGCGTGGCCACGGTGGCCTCGCGCAGCTCGTCCAGGCCCGGGGCGCTCTTCTCGCGCAGGTCCGACAGCGTCACCGCCAGCCGGTACGCCTCCAGCACGTCCGACAGCGACGCGGAGAAGCCGCGCATCCGCAGGTGAGAGGCGAAGTCCAGCAGCACCTCCAGCGTGGCCCGCCGGAAGTCACAGTTCGCCTCGTGGGCCTTCTGGTAGAAGTGCGGCGCCCGGTTGCCCGCGCCGTACCCCAGCTGCTCCGCCAGGCGCGGGAAGCTGTACGGAATCACCGTCACCGCGCACGGCCCGGCCTCGGGCAGCTTCGCCTCCTCCTTCGGGTCCACGTCCCCCGCGAGGAACGCCGCGGTGTGCGCCGCGCCCGCCACCACCGCCACCTTCTCCGGCGCCACGCCACCCGCCACCACCTCCAGCACCTTGCGCGCCATGAAGGCGTCGCGCTGACGGTGGTAGCCCGGCCGAGGCCCCGCGTTGACCACGTCCGCCCAGGCGGTGAGCACCGGCCGGAACTGCTCCGGGCTCCAGTCCGGCGCCTCGAAGGACGCCTCCCAGAACTCCTCGAAGGAGCGGAAGCCCTGCGAGCGCGCGAACGCCTCCGTGAGCGGCACCGCCTCATCGGGAACGGGTGCGACCTCTTCCGTGGCCTCCGTCTCCACGCCTGGCCCGGGCGCATGGCGGTCCACCGCGAGGCTGACGCCCACCGGGATGTCGATGAACTCCGCCCGCGCGCCGTTCGCCCGGGCCCATTTCAGCGCCTGGTACTCCGGCGAGTAAGCCGCGAAGGGCCACAGCGACGAGGACGGGGTGCCGTCCGTGCGGTAGCCCAGGATGGCCACGGGCGGCCGGGTCTGCGCGTCGCACAGCACGTCCACCAGCGCCGTCGCGTCGCAGGGCCCCTCCACCAGGACGACGGCGGGCTTCACGCGCTCCAGCCACTTCAGGAGCACGGCGGTCGTGCGCGGCGAGTGGTGACGGACCGGGAAGTGCTGCACCCGGGAGAGCAGTGCGAAGTCCATCAGCCCCTCAGGAGCTTCTTGCTCGCGGTGTACAGCTCCTTCCACGGGCCCGTGCGCCCCTTGGCCACCGTCTCCATGTACTCGCGCAGCGCCTTCACGTCGTCCTCCTGCTCCTTCACCACCGCGCCCACCAGCGACGCCGCCAGCTCCTGCGACGTCACCGTCCCGGAGCCGAACTGCTGCGCGAGGATGGAGCTGTTGAACAGCACGCTGATGGCCTCCGCCGTGGACAGCACCGCGCCCGGCGTGCGCACCTTCGTCTTGCCGTCCTTCGTCACGCCCTTGCGCAGCTCGTGGAAGAGCGTCAGCAGCACGCGCGACAGCTCCTCCGGCGGCGGCACGCCCACCTGATAGTCCGTGCGCAGCTCCGCCTCGCGCTTGGTGACGATTTGGATCTCCTGCTCCAGGTCCTCCACCACCGGCACGGTGACGAAGTTGAAGCGGCGCTTGAGCGCGGCGCTCATCTCGTTGACGCCCCGGTCGCGAGTGTTCGCGGTGGCGATGAGGTTGAAGCCACGCTGGGCGCTCGTCACCTCTCCCAGCTCCGGCACCGACACCTGCTTCTCCGACAGGATGGAGATGAGCGAGTCTTGAATCTCCGGCGACGTGCGCGTCACCTCTTCAAAGCGGGCGAACTTGCCCGTGCGCATGGCTCGCAGGATGGGCGACGGCACCAGCGCCTCCGGCGTGGGGCCCTGCGCGAGCAGCAGCGCGTAGTTCCACGAGTACTTGATGTGGTCCTCGCTGGTCCCCGCCGTGCCCTGGACGACGAGCGCGGACGTGCCGCTGACGGCCGCGGAGAGGTGCTCCGACAGCCAGCTCTTCGCGGTGCCCGGCTCGCCCACGAGCATCAGCGCGCGGTCCGACGCGAGCGTCGCGATGCACACCTGGATGAGCCCCTTGTCGCCCACGTACTTGGGCGTGATGGTCACGCCCCCCACGGGCTTGGGGCTGCCCAGGATGTACGTCTCCACGGCGCGAGGCGACAGCGCCCAACCCGGTGGGCGGGGCTTGTCGTCATGCGCGGCGAGGGCGTCCAGCTCGTTCTTGTACTTCGCTTCGGCAGGCAGGCGGATGTCCGGCATGAGCTGCACGCTATCCACTCGGTCTGACATCCGGCAAACGCTTCGGCTGCCTTACGGGTCGCGTCGAAAGCGGTGGGACTCCCCACCCGGTGGGGACCGTGCCGCTACCCGGACGCCTGCCCCACGACGCACGCGCGCGACGGCGCGGCGGGGACGGTCCGCACGGTGAAACCCTGTGCATCCAGGTTCCGCGCGGCCACCGTGGCGAAGCGCTTCGCATGAGCGGCAACCGGCGCTTCGTGAAAGAGGTAGAGCGCGCCACCGGGACGCAGGTGTTGCCGCAGCCGCGAAAGCTCCGCGCGCGCGTCGTCCTCCGAGAACAGGCTGACGTTGATGGCGAAGGCGACATCGAACAGCTCGAGTCCCAGTTCCACGTCCGCGAGCGTCCCGGTGCGAGCCAGGACACGTCCCGCGCGGATGGCGTCCGCGTTCCGCCGCAGCGCCTGGGTGATCATCTTCTCCGAACGGTCGATGCCCAGGACGCACCCGTCGCCAACAAGCCGCGCGGCCACGAGCCCCAGAGCGATGCCGTGACCACACCCCACCTCCAGCACCCGCGCGTCCGGGGCGACGGACAGCACCTCCATCGCCCAGCGGAACCGGGGCGCGACCGGATCCGTGCTCATGCGCGCAGCGTGGCGTCCGGGCCCCGCCCCCTCAACTTTTCGAGCCCTGCTCGGCTTTTCGAGTCCTCTGGAGCCCCAGCCCTCCAGCGAGGAAGCGTTGGCATCCGCATTGCTCAGGGCCCCTGGACACACTTCCTTCCCAGGAGCTTCCCTTGAACATCCATCGACTCGGTCGTCTCTTCTCGCTCACCCTGCCCCTGGTGCTGGCGGGCTGTGGCGGACCGGAGGGCAGCGTGGACCTGACGGGCTACTCGGAGATCGCTTGCACGGACCAGAACATCTCCGTCAGCGGCCTGACGCTGACCCCAGAGCCGGACTTCGTGCAACTGCGCTCCTTCGACCCCGACCCCCTTGGAGACCAGACGCGCTCCCCCTCTGTCAGCATGAGTTCCTCTGGCCAGCCCTGCGCGACGGCCACCGACGTCCCCGCGTGTGAGACCGCGCTGGAGGACGCGGCCGTCACCACCGGCTTCCACTACAACTGCACGCGCGAATGCCGCCAGCACTTCCTGGTGACGACCCGGGGTGACGAGGTGAAGACGTATTCGTCGCAGGCAGAGCTCCAGCAACTGCTGGGCACCATCGACACGGAACAGGAGGCGGTGCTCCAGGCCTTCGCATCCAGCTACTCCTTCGTCTGCGGGGCCAAGGAGCTAGGAGCGGTGAAGAAGAACGCGGATGGGAGCTTCAATGTCATCGGGACGAATGGCTACGCTTGCGGACCGGGCACGAATCTGACGCAGTACGTGCTGAAGGTGACCGCGGCCGGTACGGTCCAGAAGCTGGAGACGCGCGTCCTGGCGGAGGGAGACTCGGTCTGCCCCGACGGCAGGTAGGGTTCCAGGTCGCCCTGCGAGCGCGGCGTCCAGGTCCTGTCCCCCTCAACTTTCCGAGTCCATCTCGGCCTTTCGGGGCAACGCGGAAGAGTGACTCCGCTGAGAAGACGCCCTGGCATCCGCATTGCTCAGGGATCCGGACACACTTCCTTCCCAGGAGCCTCCCTTGAACATCCATCGACTGCGCCGTCTCTTCTCGCGAGCCCTGCACGCCTCGCTCGCCACGCCCCTGGTGCTGGCGGGCTGTGACGGTTCGGAGGGCAGCGTGGACCTGACGGGCTACTCGGAGGTCGCGTGCTCGGTTCAAGGCCTGTCCGTCAGTGACCTGACGCTGACGCCGGAGCCGGACTTCGTGCAGCTGCGCTACATCAACTCCAACGGAGGCCAGCCGCCCGTCTCCTATGTCAACGTGAGCTCCTCCGGCGAGCCCTGCGCGACGGCCACCGACGTCCCCGCGTGCACGGCCGCGCTGGAGAACGCGAACGTCACCGCCGGCTTCCACCACGTCTGCGTGGATTTCTGCAGCGAGGCCTTCCTGGTGACGACCCGGGGTGACGAGGTGAAGACGCACTCGACGCTGGCGGAGCTCCAGCAGGTGCTGGGCACTGTCGACACGGAGCAGGAGGCGGTGCTCAAGACCTTCGCGTCCGGCTACTCCCTCATCTGCGGCAAGAAGGAGCAGGGCGCGGTGAAGAAGAACGCGGATGGCAGCTTCAACGTCATCGGGACGAAGGGCTACGCCTGCGGGCCGGGCACGGAGCTGACGCAGCACGTGGTGCGGGTCTCCGCTTCCGGCGAGCTCCAGGAGCAGGAGAAGCGCGTCCTGGAGAAGGGAGACCCCAACTGCAACATCGGCCGGCGGCCGGTGGGGCTCCAGGTCGCGGAGGCCTGCGAGAGCCCGGAGGCGCTGGGCCGCTACTTCGCGAACGCGGCGCACCTGGAGGCGGCGTCCGTGCATGCGTTCCTGCGGCTGCGGGATGAGCTGGCGCTACACGGCGCGGACGTGGGCCTCCAGGACGCGGCGCGCAGGAGCGCCATGGAGGAGGTCCAACACACCCAGGTGACGGATCGGCTCGCCCGCCGCTTCGGTGGCACGCCCCAGCGTCCGGTGGTGGAGGAGTTGCCTCCGCGCTCGCTGATGGACGTGGCCCTGGAGAACGCCGTGGAGGGCTGCGTGCGCGAGACGTACGGCGCGCTGCTCGCCCACCACCAGGCGCTGCATGCTCGCGACCTGGAGGTGCGCGACGCCATGGTCCGCATCGCGGAGGACGAGACGCGGCACGCGGCGCTGTCGTGGGACATCGACCAGTGGGCCCGGCCGCGTCTGTCCGCCGAGGAGCGTGAAGCGCTGCGCGAGGCCCAGAAGCGCGCGGTGGCGGCCTTGCGCGAGGACGTCGCGGTGCCGCTCGACGCGAGCATCATCACGATGGCGGGCATGCCCACACCCGAGGCGGCCCTGGCGTTGCTGGACACGCTGGAGCAGGACCTCTGGGCCTGAGCCGCCTCTTCTCACGAGTCTCCGAGGCTCTTCCCCTGCGCCTTCCGCATGGCCAGTTCCCGGGCCATGCGGAAACGTTCGCGCCAGGCCTGCAGCTCCGCTTGAGCGGAAGGACCTTCAGCCACGGACTCCTTCTCCACGAAGTCACTCAAGTCCTTGAGGGTGCGCATGGACTCTCCAAGGGCGAGGTCATGCCCATAACCCACGGAGCGTGATGCCGCACCGCAGGGTCGCGCACGGCGCTCTAGCAACCGCGTCTGACATTCCAGCGCCTGGACCGACATCTGTCCGCCCGGTCGGACTTTCCAGGAATCCGACTTGAGCCCCCGCGCGGGCGTTTGCGAAACTCAGTCCCGTGAACGCCCGCGCTCGCGTCCTCTCCGCCGTCCTGCTGGCCACCTGCATCTGGGCCTGCGCCTCCTCGCCGCCGTCGGCCCCTCCGGACACGTCGCCGGAAGCAGGCTCGCCCGCGCGCCTGTGGCAGAAGACGTCCGTGTCAGGCGACCTCGCGCGCTTCTCCCGCGACGGCACGCGTGTCACCGCCGACGGCGCGCTGGAGCTGGACCCCTCCACCGCGAAGGACGGCACCGACCCGTTCCCCGCGGGCGGCTGGCTCGACGGCGGCAGCTTCTACAACGGCGGCACCTTCCGCGTCGGCACCGCCACCTCCGAAGTCCAGTCCGTCCCCGGCGGCTTCGACAGCGTGGTGCCGTCCTTCGACGCCCAGACGCCTCCCGGCACCTGGGTGAAGCTCTCCGTCTCCGCCCGCATCGAAGGCACCTGGACGAAAGACTACGAGCTGGGCGTCTGGGCCTTCGACACCACCACCGTCGCGCGCCACAGCGTGGACGGCCAGGGCGACGCCGACGGCAACGTCCTCACCGACACCCTCAACCTCAAGCGCCGAGCGGACGCCCTGCGCGTCACCGTCCACCTCTTCTCCGAACGCCCTGACATCAGTCCCCGCGTCCGGGCGCTCGCCGCCGCCGTCACCGACACACGCCTCAAGCCCCAAGACGCCACGTCGGACCGCACCGGCTGGGGCGTCGTGCTCGACGTGCCGGGCTACTCGCAGATGATCTACCCCGACGGCGGCGAGGTCTGGTGCTCCCCCACGTCCACCACCATGCTGCTCGGCTACTGGAGCCGGAAGCTGGGCCGCGCGGACCTGGAACACCCCGTGCCCACCGCCGCCGCCCATACCTATGACTGGGTCTACAAGGGCACCGGCAACTGGGCCTTCAACACCGCCTACGCCTCCAGCATGTCCAATGGCGCGCTGCACGGACTCGTCGCCCGCTTCGACTCGTTCGCCCCCGTGGAGCGCCTCGTCGCCGCCGGCATCCCCGTCAGCATCAGCATCGCCTATGAACCCGGCGAGCTCCCCGGCGGCGCCTCCCGCCGCACCGACGGCCACCTCATCGTCGTGAAGGGCTTCACCGACAAAGGCGACGTCGTGGTCAACGACCCTGCTTTCGGCTCCAACGAAACCACCCACGCCACCTACCCCCGCGCCGAGCTGTGGCGCGCCTGGCAGCACTCCCGGGGGGCCGCGTACGTGCTGTGGCCCGCCGGCACCGCCCTGCCCGAGCAGGGGCTCGTTCCCCTCCCGTAGCTCGCGTCCGAATGCGGACACGCGGCCAATGCAGCGCGGCGCGCAGTGTCCACTGGCCGGGGCGTCAGGCACCCCGTCCCTTGACGTTCGAGCGTCCGTGCGCGCCCCAACAAAACCTTTAGCCTTCAGTCCGCCGAAATTAGGCTTGATTTCGCATCGCGGAATGTAAATACCTGCGCCCGTGCTTTTGATGTCTCCGCCGGTATTCCGGAACCGGGGACACGCCTGGAGGCAGGACCATGGAGCAGAAGCCGCTGCGGGACTTCCTGGAGATTCCCTACGACGAGTTGGAGGAGCTCAACCTCAAGGTGAAGCGCCAGCGCATCAAGCGCGAGTCGCCGGACAAGGTTCGCGAGGAGCGGATCAAGTACCTGACGGACGAGAAGCGCATCAAGGCCGTCACCGTGTGCTTCACCGACCTGGAAGGCCGGCTGCACATGCTGGACTACGACAAGAAGTTCCTCCTCAAGAGCGCGGACAACCTCACCTTCGACGGCTCCTCCATCCGCGGCTTCTCCGCGCAGGCGGAGAGCGACCTGCGCCTGAACGTGGACTGGAGCGCGTTCTACTGGCTGCCGTCCGACATCTTCGGCCCCGGCAAGGTGCTGGCGTTCTGCGAAGTGCTGGAGCGTGACGGCACGCCGTACCACTCGGACATGCGCGGGCAGCTCAAGCGCGCCACCGAGCAGCTGTTCCAGAAGGACGGCACCGTGTTCCACGCGGCGCCGGAAATCGAAGGCTTCCTCTTCAAGAACCGTGACGCCGAGCGCCACTACCACGAAGAGGGCAAGTTCGAGTTCATCTCCATCGGCGGCTACTACCACGCGCTGCCGGGCGACGGGCTGCGCGCCTTCATCGACAAGGCCGCGGAAGCGCAGCGCGCCATGGGTTTCGAGAACGAGAAGGACCACCCGGAGGTGGCGCCCTCCCAGTTCGAGATGAACTTCTCGTACAGCGAGGCGCTCGTCGCCGCCGACCAGATCCAGCTCTACAAGCTGCTCTGCCGCCAGGTGGCCGCTCAGCAGGGGCTGACGGCCAGCTTCCTGCCCAAGCCCGTCACGGGCGTGAACGGCAACGGCATGCACATCAACATGTCGCTGTCGAAGAACAACAAGAACCTGTTCTACGACAAGGGCGGTCAGGACGGCCTGTCGGCCATGGGCTGGGAGTTCATCGACCGGATCCTGAACAACGCGAACGACATCTGCCTGGTGCTCAACTCCAGCGTGAACTCGTACCGCCGGTTGGATCCGCACTACGAGGCGCCCAACCAGATCAAGGCCTCCGCGAACAACCGCGGCGCCATGGTGCGCATCCCGTTCGGCAACGAGCGCAGCGCGCGCGTCGAGTGCCGTTCCGTGGCGCCGGACGCGAACCCGTACATGGTGCTCTTCACGCTGCTGAAGACCGGCCTGGAGGGCCCGCAGCCGCAGGAGGACGCGGAGACCAAGCGCAGCCGCACGCGCTTCCTGCCGGACAACATCTACGACGCGGTGCGCTTCTTCAAGGGCAGCCAGTTCATCGCGCAGACGCTGGGTGAGCAGGTGCAGGGCAAGTACGCGGAGCTGAAGGTGTCCTCCGCGGACCGCTGCCCCAAGCAGCTGGGCACCCGCGTGAAGGACGCGGAGATCCAGTTCCACCATGAGGTGACGAACCAGTACCTCTGGAACCTCTTCTAGAGTTCGCGGTAGCGCGCCTGGAGGAACAGGTAGGCGGCGTAGGCCACCAGGCCCGCCGCCACCACTCCCAGGAGCACGTCGCCCGCGGGTTGGCGGGCGACAACAGCCAGGGCCTCTCCCAGGCCCTTGGCCTCACCCGGGTTCGCGTCCACGCCCGCGAGCACCAGGAAGCCGCCGATGACGGCGAACACGACGCCTCGCGCGGCGATGCCGAACTGGCACACCCGCTCCACGCGGTGCTGATGCGCCGCCGCCAGGCCCGTGAGCGTGAGCTTCTCCCGGAACTTCGCCTTCCAAGCCGTGTGGAACTGCTTCAGCGCGAAGCCGACGATGCCCAGTCCCACCAGCACCACCAGGACGCGGCCGAAGGGCTGCTCCATCAGCGTCGCCGTCCAGCCCTGGGTGCCCTTGCCCTTCCCCTGTGACGCGCCCACCACGGTCTTCACTGCGAACAGCGCCAGCGAGCCGTAGATGACGCCGCTCACGAAGTACATGGCGCGCGTGGCGATGCCCTTCGCGTCCGAGCCCTTGTCCTCCGTGTCCGCGAACGCCTGCGCGAAGCGCCAGATGACGTAGCCGACGAGGCCCACGGCCAGCAGCGACAGGAGCACGATGCCGAAGGGTCCGTGCGCCACGGTGGCGACGGCGCCGTGACTGTCCGTGGCGCGTCCGCCCTCGCCCGCCGCGAGCTTCAGCGCGAGCACCCCGATGATGGCGTAGACGCAGCCCTTGGCCGCGTAGCCCATGCGGCCCAGCTTCTTCGCCCACGGGTGGTTCGCGGCTTCCTTCGCGCCACGCGACAGCCGGTCCATGCCCGGCCCGCGCATCACGTCCATCGTCGCCATGCGGTGTGCTCCTCCCTGCCTTCAGGACCGAAGAACAGGGTGCGCATCCGGAGGCGCGGACGGGCGCAAGGCGCTCCCCCCGGTTCCCCATCCGAGCGGGGAACAGGGGGCCCGGCTGGCTGGCCGCTCAGCGAAGGTTCTTCACGGCCTGGACCACGCGGGGCCACTCCTTGGAGCGCGGGTCGATGAGCTCGAAGTGGCCCGCGCCCTTCAGAGGCACCAGGTGCACGGGGTCCTTCTGCTGGACGCCCCGGGCGTGGAAGCCCTCGCTGACCTTGAGGGGGACGGTGTCGTCCTCGGTGCCGTGGAGGAGGACCTGCGGCAGCTTCAGGGGCTGGAGCGCGGCGGGGGACGCCACGGCGTAGCGCTCCGGGACCTGCTCCGGGGTACCGCCCATGAAGGTCTTCACGATGCCGTTGCCCAGGTCCAGCGCCGCGCCCTGCGCGAGGTCCAGCACACCGGCCAGGGACACCACGCCCTTCAGCTTCAGCGGGGCGTCGCGGTACAGCGGGTGCTTCGGTGTGAGGCGGTGCCGCGCGGCCAGCCACATGGCCAGGTGTCCGCCCGCGGAGTGGCCCATGGCCACCACGTTGGAGAGGTCCAGCCCCAGCGACGGAGCCGCGCTCATCAGGTGGTCCGCCGCGGAGGCCACGTCCTCCAGGGTGCCGGGGAAGCCGCCGCCGTCCTGGCCCACGCGCCGGTACTCCAGGCTCCACGTCGCGAAGCCGCGCTTCGTCAGGTCCGCGCACAGGTGGCCCGCGTGCTCCAGGCCGTACTCGGCGCGCCAGAAGCCGCCGTGGACGAAGAGGACCACGGGGTGTGGGCCCTTGCCCTTGGGCTTGCGCAGCTCGGTGAACTGCTGCGGGGCTTCGCCATAGGCGATGCGCGCGTCCGGCGGCGGCGGCGGCGTTTCCAGGACCCACATGGAGCTCATGCCGCGCATCTTGGGAACGGGCGGCCGGACACCGCAAGTCGCGCCGCGCCGCCGTGCGTGGAGGATGGG
Organism: Corallococcus sp. AB045; assembly: GCF_003668895.1. NCBI lineage: Bacteria > Pseudomonadati > Myxococcota > Myxococcia > Myxococcales > Myxococcaceae > Corallococcus > Corallococcus sp. AB045. The sequence goes on along the minus strand of NZ_RAWN01000075.1, from coordinate 15,522 downwards.
GGCTCCGGTACTCTTCCGCGCGATGGGAGCGTGCTGGCGTGTTTGAGGCGAACGAAGCGGAGCTGCGCATGGCCCTGGCCGAGGGCCTGCTCTCCCGCGAGGACGTGGCCCCCCTGCGCGAGGAGGCGGCGCGGCGCGGCGTCTCTCCACTCCAGCTCCTCGTGGAGCGCGGGCGGCTCACCGAGGATTCGCTCGTGTCGCTGCGCCGGAGCCTGGAGGCGGAAGCCGGGACACCGCCCGTGCCCGATGGCGCGCCCAAGCCGGGCACCGCTGACGACACGTTGCCTCCAGGGGCCGCCCCCGCCGCCGCCACGGACGGTCCCGCGTTCCCGGTGCCGCACTGGACGCTCTACCGGCCCGTGAGGTTCCTGGGCCAGGGAGGCATGGGCCGCGTCTTCCTGGCCCGGGACCTGCGGCTGCACCGCGACGTGGCGCTGAAGTTCGTTCGCGACGAGGACCCGGAGCTGTCCCGCCGCTTCATCTCCGAGGCCCGCGCCCAGGCCCGCGTGGACCACGAACACGTCTGCCGCGTGTACGAGGTCGGTGAAGTCCAGGGCCGCGCGTACATCGCCATGCAGTACATCGCGGGGGCGCCGCTGCACACGCTCGCCGGCACGCTGTCCGTGGAGCAGAAGGCGCTCGTGCTTCGCGACGCCACGCTGGGCGTGCACGCGGCCCATCTGGCCGGGCTCGTGCACCGCGACCTCAAGCCGTCCAACATCCTGGTGGAGCGCGGCGAGGATGGAGCCCTGCGCCCCTACGTCATGGACTTCGGCCTGGCGCGAGACTGGTCCAGCGACGATGCCGTCACCGCCACCGGCACCGTTCTGGGCACGCCCCAGTACATGGCCCCTGAACAGGCCCGGGGCGAGGTCACCCGGCTGGACCGGCGCGCGGACATCTACAGCCTGGGCGCCACGCTGTACCACCTGCTCACCGGCCAACCGCCTGTCATCGGTGCCAATGGATTGGAGGTGCTCGGACGCATCGCCACCCAGGAGCCTCGCCGTCCTCGTGAGCTGGACGCCGGGATTCCGGCGGACCTGGAGGCCATCGCCCTCAAGTGCCTGGAGAAGGACCGCTCACGGCGCTATGGCTCCGCGCGGGCGCTGGCGGACGACCTCACGCGGTTCCTCGAAGGGGAGCGGGTCCTCGCGCGCACCGGTCCTGCGTACCGCGTGCGCAAGTGGGTGGCCCGTCACCGGGTCGCCGTCGTCGTCGCGAGCATCACCGGGCTCGCCGTTGCGGGCGCCGTGGGCCAGGGGGTGATGGCCCGGCGGGAGGTGGCTCGCCGCGAGGCCCTTGTCCGGCGCTTCACTGAAGGCGTCGAACGCATCGAGGCCCAGGCCCGTTACTCCGGACAGGCGCCCCTGCACGACACGCGGCCGGACCGCGAAGCGATGCGCGCCCGCATGCGCGACATCGAAGCCTCCATGCGAGACGCTGGTCCCGTCGCGGAAGGCCCGGGCCATTACGCATTGGGGCGCGGGTTCCTCGCGCTGGGAGACGAGGAGGCCGCGCTCACGCACCTGGAGGCCGCCTGGGCGAAGGGCTTTCGCGAGCCCCGCGTGGCGTATGCGCTCGCGCTGGTGCTGGGCCACCGCTACCAGCGCGAACGGTTGGAAGCGGACCGCATCCCGGACGCGGCCAGCCGCGAGGCGAAGCAGCGCGAAGCCTGGGCGCACTCGCGAGACCCGGCGCTGGCCTTCCTGGAGCAGGGCCGAGGCGCGGAGGTCCCTGCCCCCGAATATGCGCAGGCCCTCCGCGCCTTCCATCAAGAGCGCTTCGAGGACGCGCTGAAGTCGCTGGACGCGCTGGGCACGCGGCTGCCGTGGTTCCACGAAGCGCCGCTGCTCCGGGGCGACGTGCTGCTCGCTCGCGCCGTGCGCCACTCCCTGGCGAGTGAACGCGACGCGGCCCGGGACGACCTGGAGGCCGGACGGCGGGCCTACGACGCGGCGGCGGACATTGGCCGCAGTGTGTCCGCCGTGCACCGCGCGAGGGCGGAGCTGGAGCAGGAGGCCCTCATCCTGGAACTGTCCGGCAAGGGCGATGTGATGCCCGCGTACACGCGCGGCATGGAGGCCGTTTCACGCGCGCGCACGGCGGCACCCGATGAAGCGGACACGTGGGTGCTGGAGGCCCGGCTCCACCGGCGTCTGGCCCAGGCGAGCCTCAGCAGTGGAGGCGACGTGGAGCCGCTCCTCACGCGCACACTCGACGCGGCGAAGGAGGCGCTGAGGCTTGCGCCCGAGAAGGTGGAGGCGCGCCACGCGCTGGCCATGGGCTGGTGGCAGTGGGCCCGCTACCGTCAGGACCGGAACGAGGATCCGCGCGAACACCTGCGGGCCGCCGTCGCCGCCTTCGAATCCATTCCCGAGTCCTCGCGCGACTACGACTTCCACCTGGACCTGGGGCTCGTCTTCAAGGTGTGGGCGGATTCGGAGGACGGGCGCGGAGGGGACTCGCTGCCCTTCCGGCAGCAGGCCATCGCGTCCTACCGGCGGGCGTTGGCGCTGGACGCGAAACGGCCGGATGCGTGGATCAACCTGGGCACGGCCTATGTGAACCGCGCCAACCATCCGCGTGCACCGTCGCAGGACGCGGACCTGGAAGAAGCCCGGACCGCGTTGGAGCGCGCGAGCCAGCTCGACCCGGGGCACGTCGTCGCGTGGTTCTACCTGGCGGAGGTGCATCGCGCGCTCGCCTTGCGCCTGCGAGACCACGGCGGCGACGCGGGGCCAGGGCTTGCCCGCGCGTTGGAGGCCTACCGCCAGGGCGTCACCATCAACGCGAAGCTGCCGCCGCTCCAGAACGGCGTGGGCACCATCCTGCTCGACCAGGCCCGCGAGGCGTGGGACCGGGGGGATTCGCCGGAGCCCCTGCTGGACCAGGCGGAGCAGGCCTTCCTCCAGGCCATCGCCATCGCGCCCAAGGTGGGCTTCGCGCACAACAACCTGGGCGAGGTGCGCATGTGGCGCGCGACCTGGCGCCTGCCGCGCGACCAGGATCCCACCGCGAGCGCGAAGGAGGCACAGGCCGAACTCCAGCAGGCCACCACGTTGCTGCCCGGACTCGCGGAGCCGTGGGCCAACCTGGGCCAGGTGCACCACACCGTGGCCGCGTACGCGCTGAAGCACGAGAAGGATCCACGGCCGGCGCTCGTCCAGGCCACGGAGGCGCTGGAGCGCGCGCTGAAGCTCAACCCATCCCTCGCGCAGGCGTGGCGCTGGCGTGGCGAAGTACGGGCGCTCCAGGCTCGCGCGGAGGCCCGACGGGGGCAGAAGCCAGACGCGTCCTTCCAGGCCGCCGCGAGCGACTTCCAGAAGGCGCTGGAGCTGGATCCCGAGAACCTGGACCCGCGACTGGCCTACAGCGCGTTCCTCCGCGAATGGGGCGCGACGGCCTCGGGTCCGGACGCACGCGCACACCTCCAGCAGGGGCTATCCCTCATCGAAGCCGTGCACACCGCGCGCCCCCGGTGGAAGGACGCGAGCAGCTTGCGCGATGACCTGCGTCGCGCACTCGCGAAGCTGCCGCCGGAATGACGGCACCGGCTGCGTGCAACAAGGAGGCATTGCTCGGGCCTCCGTGCGTGACGACCTGGCGCGGCGCTGGAGAGTGCGCGGCATCTTCGCCGTTCAGGCGTTGTCGTCCTGATGCAACGTACATAGCGTCGGCGCATGCCGCTCGCGCTCTACTCTGGAATCGCCGTCTCGAACTACGCCACGGCTTGCGACTGGTACTCGCGACTGTTCGGCGGGCCGCCCACGCTCGTCGCCACGCCCACGAAGGCGGTGTGGGATCTCGCGGAGTACCGGTCCATCTTCATCGATGAACGCCCCGAGCACGCGGGCCACGCGAACCTATCGATCTTCGTGGACGACCTGGACGGCCTCGTGGCCCAGCTCTCCGAGCGGGGGATCCACGCGGAGAAGCAGGAGACGTACAAAGACGGCGTCCGACGGGTCACCTACCGGGACTTCGACGGGAACGAGATCGGCTTCGGCAGCGCCCCCCAGCTCTGAGCACTGCCGGCAACGCCCAGGCGGTCACCTCCCGCGCTGCGAGGTACCTTCAAACGGCCCCGAACTCCTTCGGGCGGGAGCACTTCCATGAGCGCAGCCGGGCCCCCCTTTGGACCGCAGGTCTTCACCCCAGCGGACGCCGCGTTCGAGCAGCGCGTTCGAGACAGCTTCGCGCGCCAGCGCGTGATGGACACGATTGGCGCGTCGCTGACGTCCGTGTCACCGGGAGAGGTCGTCATCGAGCTGCCGTTCCGGGAGGACCTCACGCAGCAGCACGGCTATCTGCACGCTGCCATCGTCACGGCCATCGTCGACAGCGCATGCGGCTACGCGGCGTACTCGCTGATGCCCGTGGACGCCGCCGTCCTGACGGTGGAGTACAAGGTGAACTTCCTCGCACCCGCCGCGGGCCGGAAGTTCATCGCGCAGGGCCGGGTGACGAAGCCCGGCCGGACGCTCACGGTCACCACAGGTGACGTGTTCGCGGAGACCGATGCGGGCCTCAAGCCCATCGCAACCATGCTCGCGACGATGATGGCCGTGAGCCATCGGGAGACCTCGGGCTGAGCTGGGTCATCCGAGGCAGCACCGCCGCGTTGAACGCCGGAGTGGGCTCACGCCCCAAGCGCCCAGCCGTCCCCGCTATCCACCTCCTGCCGGCGCGACCCTCCAAAACCTGTCCGACTGTCGGACAGGTTTCCGTGGGCCGTACGCAGCGGAGCCCCTGCGGACAATGACCGCCTGAACCTGTCCGACTGTCGGACAGGTTTCCGTGGGCTGTACGCAGCGGGGCCCCCTGGCGGGCATGACCGCCCAAACCTGTCCGACTGTCGGACAAGTTTCCGTGGGCCGGATGGAACGGAGGCTCCTCCCTGCCATGCCCTCTCAAAGCTGTCGGACTGTCCGACAGGTCTCCTCAGCTTGAATGGAGCGGCGCACCTGCGGACACGGCCGCCCAAACTTGTCCGGCTGTCCGACAGGTTTCCGAGGCCCGGATGGAGCAGCAGCTCTCGGTCCGGGTTCTCCTGAACCTGTCCGACTGTCCGACAGGTTTCCGCGGCCCGGATGGAGCGGCCTGCCCCCCCCGGCGCGTTTGTCCAACCTGTTCGACTGTCGGACAGGTTTCCGCAGCTCGGCTGGAGCGGCGTGCCCTGCGGACATGACCGCCCAAACTTGTCCGACTGTCGGACAGGTTTCTGCGGCTCGGTAGACGAGGGAGCTCCCGGCACGGTCCTCCCAATCGCGGTCCGACTGTCCGACAGGTTTCCGTGGTCCGGGTGAAACGGGGGCTCTTGCGGACTCGGCTGCTCAAACCTGTCCGACTGTCCGACAGGTTCGTGCGGTGCTCCGCGGACGGGGAGACCCTGCTGGGTTCTCACCTTCTCATCCGTGCGGACGAGCAGACCTCACGTCCGATGGCCTGGCGCGGCGCGCGCCCTCCTCTCGCCAATCGGACGGCAGGATGCCGCCGGTCCAGCGGCTCCGGGCGGCCTCGTGTCAGACCTGGCGCGTAGATCCGAGGCGCCAGCGCTTCTCCATCGCGCTCACAGGATCGTGCCAGCGTCCGGTGCGAAGTAGTGGTCGTCGTCGAGGTCCGCCAGGAGCCCGGGCCCTTCAGGCCGCCAGCCGAGCTGTTCGCGCGTGCGGGCGCTCGACGCAGGCGCATCGAGCGCGAAGAGCGCCCCCAGGAAGCCGAGGAAGTCGCCGGCCTCTGCTGGCATCTTCGAAGCGACCGGCACCCCTACCCGACGACCGATGACGGTCGCGATGTCCCGGGTGGGCACGCCCTCGTCGGCGACGGCGTGGAGCCTTGAACCAGCAGGGGCCCGCTCCAGCGCGAGCCGGAAGAGCCGGGCCGCGTCGGACCGGTGCACAGCGGGCCAGCGATTCGCCCCCTCCCCCACGTAGGCAGCCATGCCCGTCCGCCGCGCGGAGGCGATGAGGTGCGGCACGAAGCCGTGGTCACCCTTTCCATGAACCGACGGAGGAAGCCGCACGATGGACGTGCGCACGCCTTTCTCGGCCAGCGCGAGCATCATCGCCTCCGACGCGCCGCGCCCCGATGGAGCCGCCGCGTTGGTCTCCACGGCGACGCGTCCCGGCGCCAGGAACAACAGCCCCGCCGCGATGACGAGAGGCCGCTGGGAGCCCTCCAGCGCCTTGCCCATGGCTTCAATCGCGCGCGCGTCGGCACGCACCGAGTCCTCGAAGCGGGAGAAGTCGTGGATGAACGCCAGGTGGATGACCCCGTCCGCCTTCGCCGCCCCGGCGCGCAGGCTGTCCGGATCGTCCAGCGAACCGCGATGCACCTCCGCCCCCGCCGCCTCCAGCGCCCGGGCCGAAGCATCCGAGCGGGCAAGCCCCACCACCTGATGCCCCGCCCCCAGCAATTCAGGAACGACCGCCGAGCCGATGAAACCAGACGCACCCGTCACGAATACGCGCATGGAAAGCTCCTTGATGTCAGCTACTGACATCACTCCTAACAAGTGATGTCAGTGACTGCAATCAGGTTATGCTGGTGCCCATGGGCCGCTGGGAACCCAACGCACGAGACCGGCTCGCACAGGCCGCGATGACGCTGTTCCAGGAGCACGGGTACGACCGGACGACGGTGGAGGAGATCGCCGCGCGCGCGGGGCTCACGGAGCGGACGTTCTTCCGCTACTTCACCGACAAGAAGGAGGTCCTGTTCGGAGGCTCGGACGCGCTCCACGAGCGCATCGTCACCACCATCGCGGAGGCGCCCCAGGGGACCGCGCCGCTCGACGCGGTCTCCGCGGCCCTCGAGTCCCTTGCCCCCTTCTTCAAGGACCGCCGCGACCATGCCCGGGCGCGACAGGCGCTCCTCGCCGCGCACGCGGAGCTGCGGGAGCGCGAGCTGATCAAGCTGGCCTCCCTGGCCTCGGCCGCCGCGGACGCGCTTCGAAAGCGCGGCGTCACCGAACCCACCGCGAGCCTGGCCGCGGAGGCAGGCATCGCGGTGTTCAAGGTCGCATTCGAGCGCTGGCTCGAGGACCCGAAGGCGCAGGACCTCTCACGGCACATCCAGCTCGGGCTCGAAGAGCTCAGGGCCGTTACCGCGAGCACCGGCACCACCGCGACTCCGGCCCCGCCGCCACGGCAGCCCGCCCGGCCGGCCAGGGCCCGCAAGCCCTGACGAGGCCCACTCCGGGGGACCGCGCGCCTCAGTCCTCGCTGCGTCCGGTGACTTCCAGCGTGCCGTTGATGGTCACCCGGATGCCCTGCGGTTTCGTGCACTTGGAGCAGTCGCTCGTCGGGCAGGACCACAACGACGTGGTCGTTCCCGGCTCATCCCCGGCGCGCAGCGTCCAGGATGCGACCTGACACGCGGGCACCGGCAGGGGGTTCTCTGTGCAGTCCTTGAGGAGCCCACTGTTGGACACGCCGATGCACCGGTCCTGCTGCACCTGGGACACGAAGCTCACCGTCTGCCCGGCCTGAACCTGCACCTTCGTGCTGCTGAAGTGCACCTTGCCGTCCGAACTGGCGGTGATGAACACCGGGATGCTCCCCTCGGGAGGCGTCGGGCTCACCGCGCAGGGCTGCACCGGCCCGCTGTCGGACGACGCCGCTTCGGAGGAGGTGGAACGGGCGCCACCGCTGGCACAGGCCAGCAGCAGTCCGGTGAGGCACAGCGGGAAGAGGACGCGGCTTCGCATGGGGAACCCTCCAGGGGGATGGGGACGGACGACGCGACGGCTTAGCATCCAGCGTGCCATGCGGCGTGGCCCCCCGCTCAGGGCGCCTTCGCCGTAAGCCCCAGCTCCTTCATCCTCCGCCCCAGCGCGCGCTTCGACACCTCCAGCGTGCGCACCATCGCGTCCAGGTCGCCGCCGCAGGCCTCGAAGCAGCGGGTGATTTCGTCCGCGCCCAGGTCCCCTGCGGTGCGCAGGTTCGGGCTGCGCTCGATGAGGTCGTAGACGGACGGACGGGGAATGCCCAACGCGTCCGCCGTGGCCTTCAGGTCCCACGCGCTCGCCCGCAGCGCGGCCAGCAGCTCCGCCTCCGTCACCTGCGAGGGCTTGCGCCGGGGCACCGCCTCCGGAGCCCCCGCACCCCGCGCCGGAGCCACGGGAGCGCCAGCCAAGGCCTGTGTTCCTTGCGGCATCAGCGCGGTCGCCGCTCCCGCCGCCCACGCCGGAGCCACTGCGGCGCCAATCCCCACGTGGGCTCCTTGCGGCATCGGCGCGGTCGCCGCTCCCGCCGCCGTGCCCAGCGCTTCCTCCAACTGGGAATCCAGCTGCAAGCGTGTCTGTCCTCGGCTCCCGATGACGAGCTGCCGCGTGAGGTTTCGCAGCTGCCGGATGTTCCCCGGCCACGCCGCCCGCACCAGCCGCGACGCCAGCGGCGCGGGCAGCCACGGCTCCGCGTGCGGATCCTCCGAGTCCAGCCGCGCCGCCTCGCCCAGCGCCGCCAGCTCCTCGCGCGCGAAGTGGAAGAACAACCGGCCCACATCCTCGCGCCGTTCACGCAGCGCGGGCACGCGCAGGTCGTAGCCCGCCAGCCGGTGCAAGAGCGGCGCCTTGAAGCGCCCGTCGCGGATCTGCTCCTCCAGGTGCGCGTCCGTCGCGGCGATGAGCCGCACGTCCACCTTCACCGGCTGGCTGGCGCCCACGGGATACAACTCCCCCGTCTCCAGCACGCGCAGGAGCATCACCTGCACTTCCGGCGGCGCCTCGCCCACCTCGTCCAGGAACAGCGTGCCTCCGTGCGCGGCGCGGAAGAAGCCCTCGCGGTCCTGCGTGGCCCCGGAGTATGCGCCCTTCTTCGAACCGAACAGCTCCGCCGCCGCCAGGTCCTTGGGGATGGCCCCCAGGTTGACGCTGACGAAGCGCCCGGCACTGCGCGGTGACAGCCGGTGGATGGCCTGCGCCACCAGCTCCTTGCCCGTGCCCGTCTCGCCCCGGATGAGCACCGACACGTCCAGGTCCGCCACCCGCTCGATGTGCTTGCGCAGCCGTCGCAGGCCCGCGCTCTCGCCCACCATGCCCGGCGTGTCCGCCGGGCCCTCGCCATCCAGCTCCACCGTATGCAAGAGCAGCACCACGCGGCCCGACAGCTCCAGCGCCACCCCATCCATCAACTCCGCCGGCTCGAAGTCCCTCGCGCCCTGGAGCGGCACGCCCGTCGCGACCACGTGCGTGCCGTCCTCCGGCACCGCCAGGCGCACGCCCCCGGCCGCGAGGGCGGAGAGCTCCAGCGGCTTGCGGCTCACGAATGGATCCGCCAGCGGCAGCCCCAGCGAACTGCCCGGCTTCGCGAAGTCCGGCGCGTTGCGCGACAGGGCCAGGGTCCGCCCCGCCACCACCGCGTCCAACAGCAGCCGCTCCCCCACGCGCCGGGGCACAGGATGGGACACCACCGTCAGCGCGGACACGGCGCGGGGAGTCCCCCGTGAACCTCCGCGCTCCTGCATCGCGGCCGTGGAGACATCTGCGAGGGCGTCATGCGGCATGGCCCCGACCCTAGCGCACCCTCCCCGCCCCCTTTCGACGCGTCGAGCCGCGCCGGCCGACCCGTCGGCGCTTCTGCCGCACTGCGTTTTCGGACACTCCGCGCGGACTTCTTGAGACCTGGGAACCTACCGGGTTGAGGCGGCCCCGCTCACACGGGTAGCGTGGGAGGACATGCCGATGACCCCCGAACGCCTTGTCTTCCAGCAGAGCTTCGAAGGGCTGATTCGCGCCCTGGGTGACCACCTGGACGAGCCGTGCGCGCAGCAGTTGCGCGCGGCCGGCATCGACCCTCGCGGAAAGCTGTCGGTGGCCTATCCGCTGGAGGTGTGGGTGGAGTCGCTGAAGCTGGCGTCGTCCGTGCTCGCGCCCGAGGCCACGCTGGACGACGGCGCGGAGGTGGTGGGCCGGCGCTTCCTGGAGGGCTACGGCGCCACGCTCATCGGCAGCGCGCTCCTGGCGGGCGTGCGGCTTTTGGGGCCGCACCGGATGCTGGAGCGGATGACGCGCAACCTGCGCACCGGCACCAACTACCTGGAGGCGCGGCTGGAGCAGACGGGCCCCACGCGCTACGTGCTCACCTGCCGCCCGGTGGTGATCGCCGGCTTCTACCGGGGCCTCTTCTCCGCCGGCCTGGAGATGAGCGGCGCGCACGGCGCCTCCGTGGTGCTGATGCGCGCCGCGGGCGACGCGGCGGTGTACGACCTGTCCTGGCTGCCGGAGAAGGGCGTCAGCAAGCCCCCCGAAACAAAGCCCCTGCCGCCCCGAGGCCCCCAGCCGAGGAGCTGAGCGGGCCCTATATTCGGCCCATGCTCCACATCCCGAAAACCGCCGTGGTGGTGCTCGCGCTGGCCCTCGCATCCGGGGCCCTGGCCGCGAGCGGCAGTCCGCAGTTGCAGACCTACTTCCAGGGCTCGGTGGACAGCCCGGCCTATCAGCAGCAGGCCTTCCAGCGCGTGGCGAAGGCCTGGAAGCAGCCGGGCCCCAAGGGCACACCGGCCCTGGGCAAGAAGACCATCGTCCAGGCCGTGCTCGACAAGGACGGCAAGCTGGTCTCCACCGCCATCCTCACGGAGTCCGGCGCCAAGGCGTGGGACGCCGCCGCGCTCGCCGCGGTGAAGAAGGCAGCGCCCTTCCCGCCCCTGCCCAAGAACACCACCACGCCCACGGTGGAGGCCCACTTCCACTTCGCGTGGGTCAGCTCACCTTGATGACAATCTTCCCGAAGTGCGCGCCCTGCTTCATGTGCTCGAAGGCGGCGCGCGCTTCCGCGAAGGGGAACACGCGGTCCACCACCGGGTGGATGTCATTGAGCGTGAACGCGCGCGCCATCGCCTCGAAGGACTGACGGTGGCCCACGAACACGCCCTGCACGCGCAGGTTCTGCATCAGGATGGGGACCAGCGACACGGAGCCTGCCCCACCGGACAGCACGCCGATGACGGACACGGTGCCGCCTACGCGCAGCGCCTTGAGTGACTTCTCGAAGGTCCCCGAGCCGCCCACCTCCACCACGTGGTCCACGCCCACGCCGCCGGTGAGCGTGCGCGCCGCCTTCTCCCAGTCCGGAGTGGAGACGTAGTTGATGCCCTCCTGCGCGCCCAGCTTCAGGGCCCGCTCCAGCTTGTCGTCGCGGCTGGACGTGACGATGACGTGCGCGCCGAACAGCCGGGCAATCTGCAGCGCGAAGATGGACACGCCGCCCGTGCCCTGGACCAGCACCGTGTCTCCCGCCTTGAGCCCGCCCTGCGTGACGAGCGCGCTCCACGCCGTCACCGCCGCGCACGGCAGCGTGGCGGCCTCCTCGTCGGAGAGGTACGCGGGCGTGAGCACCACGCCGTCCTCGTGCAGGAGCATCGTGTCCGCGAGCGCGCCATCCAGCGGTCCACCCAGCGTGGTGGCGGTGATGGCCTTCGTCGGCTCACCGGACTGCCAGCCCTGCGCGAACAGCGTCATCACCCGGTCGCCGGGCTTCACGCGGGTGACGCCCGGGCCCACCGCGTCCACCACGCCCGCGCCGTCCGAGTTGGGCACCAGCGGCAGCTTCTGGCGCGGGTTGTAGCGGCCCTCCACCATCATCAGGTCGCGCGAGTTGAGGCTCGTGGCCTTCACGCGCACGCGCACCTGGAAGGGCCCTGGCACGGGGTCCGGCCGCTCCGCGCGCACCAGGTTGTCCAGACCGAAGGCACCGCGAATCTCGTAGACGTTCATTGCCCGGGACCTTAGAGCCAGGGCCTCCCACCGAACAGGGTCCCACCATGTCACTGCTCCAGAAGTTGATGGAACACGCCTCGCTCCACGAGCCCTGCGGGACGGCCGGGAAGCGGGCCCACCTCAAGGCCGGACTTCCGACCTCCGCCGCGACGAAGCAGGTGGACGGAGACCTGACGCTCTCCGAAGGCACGGACCTCGTCTTCGAAGAGGGCCGCGTCCACGTGAAGGGCCACCTCCTCCTGGAGGACCAGTCCCGCCTGCTGGTCGCGGGGGACCTGGTGGTGGAGGGCAACATCATCCACGAAGGGTTCGACTACGCCCTGCTCTTCGCGGGCGGCTCCATCCAGGCGGACAACCTCCTCTTCCATGGAGAGCTGGTCGCGCTGGGAGGCCTCACCCTGCGCGGCGCGGCCTGGACCTATTACAACGATTACTCCACCTACGCGGACACACTGACGGCTCGCGCGGTGGTGGCCGACGACCGCGCGGACGCCGTGGACCAGGTCCACGCGGACACGCACCTGGAAGGGCACGCCCGGGTCATCGAGGGAGCGCTGGAGCAGTTGCTGCACCCCGACGCGTGGGCCAGGTACCAGGGGGGCTCCTACGCCGCGCTGGCCAGACACCTGCGCCAGGGTCAGCCGTTGCTGCGCGACTCAGCTCCACGGCGTAAGTAATTGCCGGGAAGCACCTGGGACGTCCTTCTTCTGGAAATACAGGACCGGCATGTTCGTTCTGTCTTTCGCCCAAGGAGGGCTTTACCCATGTCACGTTTCTTCGGTCGTCCCGCGGTGCTGGCGTGTGCGCTGGCACTGGGGCTCCAGGCATACGGCGGCAGCGAACTCCCCCCGGAGTCCATCGCCCCGAGCGCGCCAGAGGTCCAGGCGCAATCCCTGACACAGGACGCGGCGCCGGACATCCTGGCGCAATTGCAGGCGATTCCCGGCCTCACGGTGCTGCTGGAGCGGCCGCCGACCTCCACTGGCGCGCGCATCTTCGTGCTGGCCTATGACCAGCCGGCGGACCACCTGCACCCGAATGGCACGCGCTTCCAGCAGCGGATGACGCTGGTCTTCCGGAACGCGGCGGCGCCCATGGTGCTGGCCAGCACGGGCTACGGCATCAGCACGAACCCCGGCCAGACGGAGCCCGCCTTCCTCTTGCAGGGCAACCAGCTGCAGGTGGAGCACCGCTTCTTCGGGCCCTCCATTCCGCAGCCCGCGAACTGGAAGCTGCTCAGCATCGAGCAGGCCGCGGCGGACCACCACCGCATCGTCCAGGCGTTCAAGCCGCTCTTCCCGGGCAAGTGGATCAGCACCGGCGGCAGCAAGGGCGGCATGACGTCGCTCTACCACCGGGCGTTCTTCCCGCGCGACGTGGACGCCACGGTGGCCTACGTGGCGCCCAACAGCTACGGCACGCAGGACCCGCGCTACGTGAAGTTCTTGAGCAAGCTGGGCACGCCCGCGTGCCGCGAGAGCATCCGCGGCTTCCAGCGTGAAGTGCTGGAGCGGCGCGCGGAGACGGAGCCGCTCTTCCAGGCGACGGGCGCGGCGTACTACGGCAGCACCTACGACTTCCTGGGCGTGGACAAGGCGCTGGAGTTCAGCGCCCTCGAGTTCGCCTTCGCCTTCTGGCAGTACGGCGACGCGTCGCTGTGTGACGAGATTCCCCCGCCGGGAGGCTCCGCGCAGGGGCTGGTGGACTTCCTGGATTATGTGGTTGGCCTCTCGTACATGAGCGACGGAGACCTGGACTACTACGCGCCCTACGACTTCCAGGCCGCCACGCAGCTGGGCAGCTACGCGTCCGACGAGGCCCACCTGAGCGGCGTCCTGCACCATCCCCGGGGCTACGACCCGCGGGCGCTCGTGCCCTTCGACATGAGGCCGTACCCCTTCAACCCCTTCGTGATGCCCATCGTGGAGGGCTGGGTGAAGGTGTTCGGCGAGCGCATCCTGCTCGTCTACGGAGAGAACGACCCCTGGTCCACGGGAGCGTTCAGCGTGAGCGCGCGCAATGACTCGTTCCGGTTCTTCCAGCCGGGCGGCAACCACGGCTCCCGCATCACGGGCCTGCCGGAAGCGGAGCAGGCCGTGGCGCTGGAGCGGCTGCGGACCTGGGCGGGGCTGCCCGCGGAGAGCACCGGGTCCATGAGCCTGCGGGCCCGGAGCGAACAGTCCGCGGACCTGCCCGTCACCACGGGCGTGGTGGACCGCCGCCGCGGTCCGCCGCGCGACTGACCTTCAGGGCCGTTCAGCCGTCACCTCGCGGGCCACGTCCAGGAAGGCGCGGAACGCGGGGGACACCTGGGCGCGGCTGGGGAAGTAGAGGAACAACCCTTCCATCCACGCCGCGTAGGGTTCCAGGACGAGCTTCAGGGTGCCGCGCTTCAAGCGCGGCACGATGGTGGGCTCAAAGGCATACATGAGCGCCAGGCCCGCCTCCGCCATCGCCACCAGCACCTCCTCGTTGGTGGCGAGCACGGGGCCGCGCACGGGGATGCGCCACGTCTTCTTGCCGCGCTCCAGCTCCCACGCGTACTTCGCGCCAGTGGTCGGCAGGAAGATGTTCACGCAGTCGTGCTCCAGCAGGTCCTCCGGGCGCTGGGGCGTCCCCTTGCGCTTGAGGTACGCGGGAGAGCCCACCACCACGTAGCGGAAGCGCTTGGACAGACGCACCTGCACCATGTCCCGCTCGACGGCCTCGAACGGGCGGATGCCCGCGTCCAGTCCCTCCGCGACGATGTCCACGAAGCGGTCTTCGATGCGCAACTCCACCTCCACCTGGGGATGGCGCTGGGCGAAGCGCAGCAGGATGGGCGTCACCACCGTGGACAGGGAGATGGTGGGCACGGACAGGCGCACGCGGCCGGTGATTTCTCCCGCGCTGGCGGTGGCCGCCTCCAGCGCCTCCAACGCCTGCGCCACGGAAGGACCGGCGCGCTCCAGGAGCCGCTGCCCCGCGTCCGTCAGCGCCACGCTGCGCGTCGTGCGGGTGAGCAGCGGCACTCCCAGCTTCGCCTCCAGTTGACGCACCTGCTGGCTCAGCGCGGACGGGGAGATGCCCAGCTCGATGGCCGCCGCCGCGAAGCTGCGCCGGCGTCCCACGGCGAGGAAGGCGTTCAGGGCATTGAGGGGGGTGGTGGCCATTCGGAAGTTTTCCGACATGCCGCGTGCGGATTCCATCCGTTTCGCGAACAGCCTCCCAGGGACATGTTTCCGGGCGTCGGAAGCGACACATTCCTTCAGGAGCACTGCCCATGATTTCCGCTCGCGGTTACGCGGCCCCGGATGCCTCTTCCCTACTTGCCCCCTTCCCGTTCGAGCGCCGCGAGCCCGGCCCGCGCGACGTGCAACTGGACGTCCTCTACTGCGGCGTCTGTCACTCGGACCTGCACATGGCCCGGAACGACTGGGGCTTCTCCCAGTACCCGCTGGTGCCGGGACACGAAATCGTGGGCCGCGTGGTCCGCGTGGGTAGCGAGGTGACGAAGTTCCGCCCGGGTGACCTGGCGGGCGTGGGCACGATGGTGGACTCATGCCGCGCCTGCGCGGACTGCCGGGACGGGTACGAGCAGTACTGCAAGGTCCAGGGCGTCCTGACCTACGGCAGCCGGGAGCGGGACGGGAAGGGCATCACGCAGGGCGGGTATTCGGATCGCCTCGTGGTGGACGAGCACTTCGCGCTGAAGGTGCCCGCGAACCTGGACCCCGCGGCGGTGGCGCCGCTGCTCTGCGCGGGCATCACCACGTACTCACCGCTGCGGCACTGGAAGGTGGGGCCGGGGCAGAAGGTGGGCG
>NZ_RAWN01000074.1:0-41483 GCF_003668895.1 Corallococcus sp. AB045 | reverse complement strand
ATGTGTTAGGCACGCCGCCAGCGTTCGTTCTGAGCCAGGATCAAACTCTCCAATTGTATTCTTGGTTTGCTTGAACCGGCGTTCCCCGAGACCCGGCTAAGGAGTCTCGGCTCGCTGATTCGTCGGCGCTTCCCTCTCGCTGCGCTTTTCAGCGCTGCTCTTGAGATGAAGCGCCCTCAAAAAATTGACTGCGGGTTTCCGCAATCCATTACTACTTGGGCTTGCTATTTGGTTTTCAAAGACCGAGCCGCTTGTTTTGCTTCGCGACTTTTGCTACCGTCTACTTTGTTGCCGGTTTCGTTTCAACCGGCGGGGCTGCAGCTTCTATTTCAGTTCGCAGTCAGCGTCAACTTCGCTTTTGCGTCCTGCGGGCTGCTTCGAATCTCGTCGGCGCCGTCCAGTGACTTCCGCCGCTTCTTTTCGAAGGGGAGCGGCTTCTACTTCAGCGCCGCGTTCCCTGTCAACCGCTTGCTGTCAGCTTTCCTCACCGCTTTGCGTCCGTTGTGTTGCCTTCCGGACCGCTGCTTCTTCGGTGGGGCGCGGCTTCTATCTCTTCGCCGCGCTCGCTGTCAACCCGCTCGTTGACTGCCCTATTTCCTTGTCGGTGCTGCTCTCTCTACGAAGTGCCTTCCGCGCCAGTGCGCGGGCTTCGAAGCGAGGGGCGCGGCTTGTACCACCGCCGCGTTTTGTGTCAACCGCTCGACTGCTGCTTCTACTTCCCGACCTGCTCCGCCTCCCGTGAGGCGGCAACCCGCTCCGACACCTTCAACGCCCGCTGATCGGCTGCCCTGCTGCGGCACCATCTAAGAATCGGTTCGGAGAATGTCAACTTCCCGTCACCGATGAGGCCGACTGCGCCTCTCCCCGTCTCTGCGTCGCTCAGGTGCCACCGGAGTGACGCCTGCGTGTCGCCGCGAGGTGGGCGGCTTATCCATCAGGCGATCGGGCAGCGCAAGATATTTGATGCAGGCTGCCAGCGCGGTGCGACGTGGTGGAGGGGGAACCCGTGGGGCGGTCCCACCCATTCCCCCGACGGATTTCAGCTCCCGAACTTGAGCTTGGAGAGGTCCACCCTTCCCCGCCGGCACTTCTCCGCGACCACCACCGAGCGGAGCTCCTGATAGGCGCGCTCGATGTCGTCGTTCACCACGATGTAGTCGTAGGACGCGATCCCCCGCTCGATCTCCGAGCGAGCGGCCAGCATCCGGCGACGGATGGTCTCATCCGAGTCCGTCTGGCGATCCCGGAGCCGCCGCTCCAACTCCTCCATGGAGGGGGGCAGCACGAAGATGAGGACCGCGTCAGGGTGCTTGCGCTTGATGGCCTGCCCGCCCTGGACGTCGATGTCGAAGATGGCGGTGCCACGGCGGGTGCGGGCTTCGTCCACCACGGACTGGGGGCTGCCGTAGAAGTGGCCGTGGACCTCGGCCCACTCCACGAACTCGCCCTTCTCGATCTTCTCCTGGAAGGCGGCGACTCCCACGAAGTGGTAGTCCACGCCCTCCTGCTCCTTGCCCCGGGCGCGCCGGGTGGTGACGCTGGTGGAGAAGATGCCGTCCGGCATCTCCTTCAGCAGCCGGTGCGCGAGGGTGGTCTTTCCAGCTCCGGACGGCGCGGAGAGGACGAGGAGCAGGCCAGGCTGGAGTCCAGTGGGTTCGTTCATTCGACGTTCTGCACCTGTTCGCGGATGCGCTCGACCTCGGCCTTCATCGAGACCACGCGCGCGGAGATCTCCGCGTGCTGGCTCTTGGAGCCTGTCGTGTTCACCTCGCGGTGCATCTCCTGCACGAGGAAGTCCATGCGCCGGCCCACCGGCTCGGGGCTCGCCATCAGGAGCCGGAACTGCTCGAGGTGGGTCGCGAGCCGGGTCACCTCTTCCGCGATGTCCGTGCGCTCGGCGAACAGGGCCACTTCCTGCGCCAGGCGCTGCGGATCCACCGCGACGCCGCGCGCGAGCTCCGCGACACGGTCGGTGAGCCGCTGCTGGTAGTCACTGACCGCGCGAGGCGCGAGCCGGGCGACTTCCTGGCTCCAGCCCTCGATGAGCTTCATCCGGGCGTCCAGGTCCGTGTGGATGGACTCGCCTTCGGTGTTCCGCATCGTCTCCAGGGCCGCGAGCGCCTGCTGGAGCGCGGTCTGCGTGGCCTGGGTGGCGGACTCCACGTCCACGCCCTTCTCCTCCAGGCGGATGACGCCCGGCTGGTTGGCCACCTGCGACCAGGCGACGTCCACCGACTGGCCCATGGCCTCGGCGACCTCGCGGAAGGCTCGCGCGTATTCGCGGGCCAGGGCGACATCCACCGTGGGGACGTTGCCCGAAACGGTGGCGGCCTGCCGGCGCACCAGGATCTCCACCGAGCCTCGCGCGAGGCGGTCCTTCACCTGCTTCACGAGGGCAGGCTCGAGCGCGGACAGCTCGCGCGGCAGCCGGACCTTCACTTCACAGAACTTGTGGTTGAGCGAGCGTGCTTCCACGGAGACCTCTTCGTCCCCCACGCGGGCGCGGCCCGAACCAAATCCAGTCATGCTCTTGAGCATCGGGCCGGGTGCTAGGGGCTTTCGGTCCCAAGGTCAAGCCAGCGTCTTGTGTCCGTTCCAATTCTGGTAGGGTCCGCCGCCGATGGCGTGGCACAAGCGGCTTGAAACGTGGGCGAAGCTGGCACTGACGCTCCTGGCTTCCCTCCTGTTCTGGCGCCCCGGACGTCGCCGTTCTCCCGGAGCGCCCCTCCCCCACCCGCGAAAGGTCCTGCTCGTCCGGCCCGACAACCGCGTGGGCGAGGCCCTTCTCACCACGCCCCTGATGCGGACCCTCAAGGCGCATCTCCATCCGCCTCCGGAAGTGCATGTGCTGGTGCACGCCAAGGTGGCTCGCGTCCTCCAGGGACACCCTGACGCGGATGCGGTCCTGGCGTTCGACCGGCGCCTGCTTTGGCTGGGGCCGCTGGCGCCTGGCATCCGTGCACTTCGCCGCGCGGGCTATGACACCGTGGTGGACTGCGCCAACTGGAGTGCTCCGTCCGTGACGAGCGCGCTGATTGCGCGGATGGTGGGCCCCAAGGCGGTCGTCATTGGACCCGGCATCTGGCCGGTGTCGCTGCTGCAGTCGGTGTCCGTGCCTGCCCGGTCCGATACGCGGCACGAGGCCATTCAGCGCACCCACCTGCTGACGCCCCTGACGAAGGGCGCTGTCGCCGAGGGGCTTTCGTTCCGGGAGCCGGTGCTCGGCGAGGCGTTCCGCGGCTATCTGGCGACGTTCTCCGGGACGGGTTCGCGGCGCGCGGTCATCAACCCGGGAGGCCGGCTGGGCGAGCGCCGCATCCCGGCCGAGGCCTTCGCGGCGGCGGCACGGGAGCTCATTTCACTCGGCTATTCGCCTGTCGTGACGTGGGGGCCCGGAGAGGAGGCCCTGGCTCGGACCGTGCTCTCCGGCGCTCCGGGGGCGGAGCTTGCTCCGGCGACGAGCATCGATGAGCTGGGTGCTCTGATGCGGACCGCGGGCCTCACCATCTGCAACAACACCGGGCCCATGCACCTGTCGGTCGCCGTGGGCGCGCCCACGCTCGCGTTCTTCCTGCGCATCGACATGGAGCGCTGGGGCCATGCGGTGGCGCCCCACCGGATGGTGGACCTGACGCCCGTCGTGGATGGGGCTTCCGGCGTGGGATTGGAGCAGCGCGTGGCCACGGAGGTCCGGTCCTTCGTCGCGGAGCGGGCCTCGCTCACGGGGTGAGCGGTCGCTCCTGCTCGGACACCATCTGGGGGACGCCTTCCTCCACGGGCCAGGCTCGGAGGCACTTGCCGCAGCGGACTTCGGGCGGGGGGCCCTGGTGCTCTTCGAGCGGGCTCTTGCAGTGGGGACACCCCAGGATGGACCTCAGCGCCGGGTCCAGGACCATGGGCTACTTCGCGCCTTCGCGGCCGAGCCTGCGGGCCAGCTCCGTGGTGCTGTGGTCCTTCGGGTCTCCCGCCACCGCCGTCCTCCCTCCGTAGGCCCGGACCTCGTCACCTTCCGGAATGGAGTCCGGCGTGTAGTCCGTCCCCTTCACGTGCACGTCGGGCTTGAGGGCGCGGATGAGGGTCCGCACGTTCGGCTCGTCGAAGACGACGACGCGGTCCGTGCAGGCCAGCGCCGCGACCAGCTCCGCGCGCTCCGCTTCCGGGATGTGCGGACGGCCCGGCCCCTTGTAGGCCCGGGTGGAGGCGTCCGAGTTCACCGCCACCACCAGCACGTCCGCCAGGGCCTTCGCCCCTTCCAGGTAGCGGACGTGACCGACGTGCAGCAGGTCGAAGACGCCGTTGGCCAGGGCCACCGTGCGGCCCTGCTCGCGCCAGCGTTCCCGTTCCTCCACGATGGCGGCCAGGGGACGAAGCTTGTCCAGGGTGTTCATCGAGGGCTCCGCAGCGCTTCGAGGAGTTCTTCGCGGGAGACCGTCGCCGTGCCGGGCTTCTGCACCACCAGCGAGCCCGCGACGTTCGCGAGCCTCGCGGCTTCACCGAACGAGGCTCCGGCCGCGAGTGCCAAGGCGAAGCTCGCGATGACCGTGTCGCCCGCTCCCGTCACGTCCACCGCCGACTTCGCTCCGTGCACGGGGATGAGGTCCACGCCGCCCTTCGCGTCGAAGACGGCCATGCCATGCCGGCCTCGCGTCACCAGCAGGGCCTGGCAGCCCAGCTTGCGGACCGCTTCGTGACCGGCCTCCAGGAGGTCCTCCTTCGTGCGCACCGGACGGCCCGTGAGCGCTTCCAACTCCGGCTCGTTGGGCTTGCACACCGTGAGGCCGGCGAAGGCCATGAGCGCGTAGCGGCTGTCCACGCAGACCGGGAGGCCGTCCGCGGCGAGCTTTCGCAACACAGCCCGGACCTCGTCGCTGACGACGCCCGCGCCGTAGTCCGAGACCACCACCGCGTCCGCGTCCTTCGCCGCGGCCTCCACCTGCCTGGCGATGGCCTTGCGCATCCGGGGCGGGAGGGGGCCTCGCTGGCCCCTGTCGACGCGGAGCATCTGCTGCCTCGTGGTGCTGATGCCTCCCGCGAGGATGCGCGTCTTCGTCTCCGTCTGGATGCTCCGGCTGCTGACCGCGTGCAGCCGGATGTCCGCGGCTTCGAAGAGCTTGCGCAGCTCGCTGCCCATCGAGTCCACGCCCAGGGCGCCCACCGCCGTCACCTGCCCCGACAGCGCGCGGATGTTGGCCGCCACGTTGGCTCCGCCGCCGAGATTCACCTCCGACGACTCGTACCGGACGATGAGCACGGGGGCCTCGCGGCTCACCCGGTCCGTCTGTCCGTAGAGGTAGTGGTCGGCGACCAGGTCTCCCACCAGCAACACCCGACGGCGCGCGAAGGCGAGTGGCAGGCGCGAGGACGAAGCTGCCGGACGTGAAGACGGGGCCGCGGGCATGGGCGCGCGTTGTCCCACAGCGGTCCAGCCCTCACAAGTCGCGCGTCTCTCCCTGCAGCCCGAGCGCCCGCTTGAGATGCGCTTCGCCCTCCAGGACCTCCACTCCCAGGCGCACCACCCAGGCCTCGAAGCCGACGGGCAGGCGCACCGCGTCCTTCTCCGTCGTCACCACGAGCGCTCCGTGCTGGCGGGCCCGGGCTTCAACCCGGTGAAGCTCGTCCGCCGTGAAGCGATGGTGATCCGGGAAGAGGGCCGCGTCCCGGACCTCCGCTCCGAGTGTGGTGACGGTCTTCAGGAAGCCTCCGGGCCGGGCCAGCCCCGCCAGGGCGAGGACCGGCTTTCCTTCGAGCGCTTTCGTCGCGTGCTCGGTCCCCGAAGGGTCCCACCAGCCCGTGGGCCCATAGCGTGTTCGGACCCGTGGCGCGGTCACGCCTTCGAGCCATGGGTTGGGGGCGGCGTCTCCGGAAGCAGCTCTCAGCCAGAGGAGCGTGGCGCGGCGCAGGGCCGATGGGGGCTCGCGCAGCGGGCCTCTTGGGAGCAGCTGGCCGTTGCCCAGGCCCACGGCTTCGTCCACGACCACCAGGTCTTCGTCACGGTGCAGGCGGCGGTGCTGGAAGCCATCGTCCAGCAGGACCGTGTCCAGGCCGAAGTCGTCCCTGGCCCGGAATGCAGCCGCGACGCGGTCCGCTCCCACGAAGAGCCGGGCCCTCGGACATCTGCGTGCGAGCAGCAGGGGTTCGTCGCCTGCGTCCGTCACCGCGGGCAGGGGCTCCGCTCCCGTGAAGGTGAGTGGCTCGTGGGACTCGCGTCCGTAGCCTCGGGTCAGGATTCCGACCTTGCGCCCTTCGCGGATCAGCAACTCCGCGAGATGGAGTACCGCCGGTGTCTTGCCCGTGCCTCCGACGTTGAGGTTGCCGATGGAGATGACCCGCAGACCTTCGACTTGTTCGGCCCGCTTCAGTCCCGAGTCGTAGAGGGCACCGCGGAGACGAACCGCTCCGCTGTAGGTCCAGGACAGCAGCGTGAGCGGCGACAAGAGGGCACGACGGGCCCAGGGCTCCGGTGCCGGCGGATAGAAGATCCGCTCCAGGGCCGTGGGTCCGCCCGTCATCGCCGTGGCTCCGCTGCCTTCTGATAGAGGGCCAGGATGTCCCGGGCGATGTGCTCGTTCGTCGGGTGCCGGGTCCCCGCCGTTGCTCCGGACAGCGCGGCGGTGACGACGGCTTCCACCGTGGGCGCTTCCACCTTCGCGTCCGCCAGCTCCGGGAGCGCTCCCTCGTTCATCGCGACTACTCGGACTCCGCAGGCCCTGGCTTGCGCCGCGGCTCTCGCGCTCCAGTCGTTCCCCAGGCCGAGGATCCAGACTTCATCCAGGGCCTGCAGCCACTTCGCGAAGTCCGCTCCCTGCTGGTAGCCCGCGAACGTCACCTGTTCGTTGAGGCCTCGCTCCGATACCTGCTTCCGGGTCGCTTCGAGCAGCGCCCCATCACCTACGAGCACGAGGCGAGATTCGGGACGTTGCTGGCGGAGCGTGGCGAAGGCTTCGACTCCCAGCGCGTGACGGCGGCTCTGCTGGAACGTGGAGATCATCCCCACCAGGTGCGTGTCATCGAGGCCCAGGGTCCGGCGGAGGGTCTTGCGGTCCTGGGGGCGCTCGAACATCGGGTCCACCAACGCGGGCAGGACCTGGACGGGGCGATGCCGACCTTCGAGCTTCTCCATCAGGTGGCTCGCGGGCACCGTGTACGCGGCGGCTTCGGGCAGCGAGGAACGCAGTGAACGAGGCGCGTGGATGGAGCGGATCCGCACAGCGCCTTTCGGCGTTCCCCAGCGCGCCACGAGATGGTCATGGGTGAAGTGGGCGTGGACCACGTCCACCGTCCTGCGGCGGAGGGCTCGCAGGTCGCTCCAGAGCTCCCAGGGTGGGGACTTCACGGACAACACCAGGCCTCCTTCGTCCAGGAGGCCCAGTTGATGGAAGCGGGGAACGGCGGGCTCCTCGGCGGCGATGTCCCGGCGTTTGCGGTCCACTGCCACCGTGACTTCGTGGCCCAGCGCCCGCTGCGCCTGGGCCAGCAGCGCGATGTTCTCCGCCGGGCCGCTCCAGAAGGGGCTCGCGAACAGGTGCAGGATGCGCATCAGCGCTTCACCAGCGAATGGTAGAGGTCACGGAGCGCCCGGGCTTCGTGCTCGACGCCGCAGCGGCTGCGCGCTTCCTCTTGCGCGTTGCGGCCGACCAGACGGGCCCGCTCCGGTTCGCGGGTCAGTTCGTCCAACAGGTCGCGCAGGCCCTTCACGTCTCCGGGTTCGAAGAAGAAGCCCGTGCGGCCGTGCTCGATGAGCGTGTCCAGGTACGGCAGCTTCGAGGCCACCACGCAGCACCCGGAGGCCATCGCCTCCACATGCACCAGCGAGTAGCCCTCCGCGTAGGAGGGATGCACCAGGATGCTCAGGCCCTGGTACCAGGGCTCGATGGTGGACTGCTCCCCCGCGAGCAGCACCCGGTCCTCGATGCCCTGGCGCAGCCCGTTCACCCATGCCAGGTCCGGCCCCTTCGCGAGCCCCACCAGCACCGCCTGCCAGTCCGGCCTCTGCGGCAACAGGGGCCTCAGCGCTTCGATGAAGTCGCCCTGCCCCTTCTCCTTGCGGATGCGTCCGATGACGCCGATGCCGTAGCGGCCCCCCTGCTGGAGCCGGGCCCAGGCAGCGTCGCGGTCTTCCGGTGGGTGGAAGCGCTGGAGGTCGATGCCGTGCGAAATCACCGTGGACGGGAGCGCGATGACGTCGGAGATCTGCTTCGTGAGCGATACGAGCGCGTCCGCGCCCCTGGCGAGCCAGCGGGTGAAGCGCGTGGGGGCTACCGACGTGTGCCTCGTGAAGACGAGTTGGACCCTTCCTCCCAACGCCTTCAGGAGCATCCCCGCCAGCAGCTCGTTGTTCCGGTGCGCGTGCCAGACGATGGGCTCCTGGTGCGAGCGGCGGATCAGCTCTCCCCAGGTGATGCGCGGCAGGGCTTCCGTCAGGCCAGAGCCGATGACCCGTGTCTCGTCGCCCTGGGCCAGCGCTGGTACGACGGACTCCACGTGCCGCGTCACTCCCGTGTAGCGCTTGTGGAAGTGTGGATGGACGATAAGGGTCATCGAGGAGCCCTCCTTAGCGCGGCCATGGCCTCCGCGTTGCGCTCACTGGCTCCGGAGATTCGACGCACCGTGGCTTCGGCCTGGGCTCCCAGTTGCTGCCGACGTTCGGGATGGGCGAGGAGGTCCTCCAGCGCGGCGTGCAGGGCTTCTCCATCCGCCACTTGAATGCCTCCGTTGCCTTGCAGCACCGCGACGCTGTCGCGGAAGTTGTCCATGTGCGGGCCGAACAACACCGGCCTGCCCTGCCCCGCTGGCTCCAGGATGTTCTGGCCGCCCCGCTTCGTGAACGAGCCTCCCACGAACACCACCGTCGCCAGGCGGTAGGCTCGCGACAGCTCTCCCATCGAGTCCATCACCACCACCGGCGCTCGCTCCGGGTTGCCCTGCGAGCGCAGGCCCACGGTCAGGTTCCGCTCCCTTGCGAGGGTCTGGATCCGCTCCGCCCGGTTCAGGTAGCGCGGCGCGATGACCAGGCTCAGCGTGGGCCAGCGTTCCCGTAGACGCTGATACACCTGCAACAGGATTTCTTCCTCGCCCTCGTGCGTGCTTCCCGCGAGCCACACCGGATCCGCTGGAGCCAGGCCGAGGGCGGTTCGCAGGGCTTCGTCCTCGGGGGCTGGCCCCGCCGCGAGGGCGTCGAACTTGGTGTTCCCGGTGGTGAGGACCCGCTCGGCCGGTGCGCCCAGGGCCTTTGCTCTTTCGGACTCCTCGTCCTGCCGCATCAGCAGCAGGTCCATGTCCTTCAGCGGGTTCTCGATGAGGCCGAAGAGCGTCCGATACCTCCCCACGTTCGCGGGGGAGAAGCGCCCGTTGGTCATCACCACGCTCGCTCCAGACTGCTTCGCGGCGCGGATCAGGTTGGGCCAGACCTCCGTGTACTCGAGGACGAGGAGGTCCGGCTGGAGGGCTCGCACCGCCCTTCGTGTCGCGCCCCAGAGGTCGTAGGGCACATACACGACTCCGTCGATCTGCTTCGCCAGGCGGTCTCTTGCCATCGCGTGGCCGCTGTCCGTCATCGTCGAGAGCACGATGCGGCAGCCGGGGAAGCGCTGGCGCAGGGGGCCGAACATGGGGGCCAGGGCCAGCAGGTCTCCCGCGCTGGCTCCGTGCAACCACAGCAGCGGGCCCTCTCCCTTTGGCAGGTCGCCTGGCCCGTAGAAGCCCAGCCGCTGCTTCAGCCCGTGACGCGTCTTCCGGTACACGCAGAGCACCGGGAACAGCAGCGCGAAGAGGACGTAGGTGGCGACGACGTAGAGCAGGCGCATGGGCGACGTCCCGCGCTCTATCAGATGCCCGGCGGTCTCGGCACCACTCGCACCGGGCTGGGGACCAGCCAGGGCCGCCACTCGTGGCCGAAGAAACGTCCGGGCGCGTGGGCCCAGACCTCCACCTGGACGGCGCCGGGACCGGTCAGCTCAATGTGCTGCCCGTCGGGTTGCAGGCGGCCGTCACCCCACACCCGGACCTCCAGCGTGCCTGGGGTGTGTTCCGGGAGGCGGACCGTCAGCACCGTGCCCACGGGGGCTTCTCTCGTGTTCGCGTCGAAGCCTTCCAGGGTGAAGCCCTCCGGCGCTCCGAGCGCTCGGAAGACGCAGAGGGCCTGGCCGCTCGCCAGGGCCTGCGTGACCTGGGTCGCGGCTTCGCGCGCGTTCTGGGACAGGGGGCCCTTGAGCACGTCCGGCGGGAGCTCCATGTCGAGCGCGTTGAAGATGTCCTCGTACGCGGGCACCCCGTGCGCGTCATGGCCACACAGGGCGATGCGCTTGCGCTCTCGCGCCAGCTCCAGGAAGCGCTCCGTCGGGCGTGGCTCCGGGACCGCGAGCAGCATCACTCCGTGCACCGGGTTCACCAGGGAGGCGCCCACCGCCGGCAGGAGCCGGCTCACCGGGCTTCGCAGCGCCTGCCGGAAGAAGGTGTCCGCTGAGTACAGCTCGAAGCCTGGGACCTGGTGCGCCGTTGCTTCGTCCTTCCAGGGGTTCTTCGTCTGGACCGGATGCGCGAGGACCGCCGTGCCTCCAGCGGCCTCCACCGCGGCCACCGCCTGTTCCGGGGGCCCCCAGGGCGTCACGCCTTCGATGGGCCGTTGCATGCCGAACGCGGTCAGGTGGCCCGCGTTGGTCGAAATTTCCACCCCGGGGATGAGCAGCACGCCGTCCACCCAGGTCGCGGCGGGCGGCTTGAAGTCGTTGTGGTCGGTGAGCACCACGAAGTCGAGGCCCGCGGCCTTCGCCGCCCGGGCGACCTTCGCGGGCGTCCCGTTCCCGTCCGAGCGCGTGGTGTGCACGTGGTACGCGCCTCGGATCCACGGCTTCGCGTTCGGGGCGGGCTCGACGACGGGGTAGTCCGCGAAGCCCGCCGCGAAGGCGAAGAAGCCCGCGACGCCCATGAGCAGGAACAGCAAACCGAACACGGCGCGGATCGCCAGGGAGAGGGGACGCCTGGCCGTGCCGGCCTTGCTCACGCCGCTCCCCGCTCGATGGGGCCTGACGTCTGCAGGCGCCACATGGCGGCGTAACGGCCTTCCTTCTGGACCAGGTCCGCGTGGCTCCCGCTCTCCACGATCCGGCCCGCCTCCACCACGTGGATGACGTCCGCGTTCGTCACCGTGGACAGCCGGTGCGCGATGACCAGCGCCGTCCGGCCGGGGAGCACCTTCGCCAGCGCGGCCTGCACCTCGCGCTCGTTCTCCGGATCCAGGCTGCTGGTCGCTTCGTCCAGCACCAGCACCGGGGCCTTGGACAGGACCGCCCTCGCGATGCACAGGCGCTGGCGCTGCCCTCCGCTCAAGGTCACGCCTCGCTCGCCGATGCGCGTGTCGTAGCCCTGCGGCAGGCCCTGGATGAAGGTGTCCGCGTTCGCCACCCTCGCCGCGGCCTCCACTTCCTCCTTCGTCGCTTCGGGCCTCGCGTGCCGCAGGTTCTCCAGCACGGTGCCGTGGAAGAGCAATGGCTCCTGCGTCACCAGCGCGAACTGACTCCGGACGCTCGCCGCCGTGTACGTGTCCGCGTCCACGCCATCCAGCAGGATGCGCCCCTGCTGGGGACGCTCGAAGCGCAGCAGCAGCGACGTCACCGTGCTCTTGCCGCCTCCACTGCCTCCCACCAGCGCCGCCACCTGGCCCACCTTCAGGTCCAGGGTCAGCCCGTCCAGCGCGCGACGCTCGCCGTAGAAGAAGCGCACGTCCTCCATGCGCAGCGACTCATGCAGCGCGGGCGTAGGCACCGCACCGGCGGCGTCCTCCACGGGGTGCTTCAGGTCGAGCAGCGCGAAGAGGCGCTCCCCCGCCGCTCCCGCCTGCACCGCGAACTGCGTCACCCGGCCCAGGTCCTTTACCGGCTGGTACACGAGGATGACCGCCGTGAGCAGCGACAGGAGCGCCTCCGGCTCCATCGCCCGCGTCGCCGCCGCGTACCCCAACGCTCCCGCGAGCGCCGCCGCGGCGAGCACCTCCATCACCCCCGGCACGCCTCCGCGCGCCCAGGCCGCGCCCACCACCGCTTCCTCGTGGGCCTTCGCGTAGGACTCGAAGCGCGCCAGCTCCGCCTGCTGACCGTTGAAGGCCTGGATGGTGCGCAGCCCCCCCAGCCCTTCATGCAGCTGGCCCGCGAGCTGCCCCAGGTGGGACTGCCCTTCTCGCGTTCCCTTCAGCACCTTGCGCGTGAGCTTCGAGGCGGGCAGCGCCGCCAGCGGAATCACCGCCAGCATCAGCCCTCCGAGCATCGGGCTCATCGCCAGCGCCACGCCCGCGAGCACCAGCACCTGGATGGTGTCTCGCAGGTACGAGCCCACCGTGTACATGGCGGCCAGCTCCACCGCCATCACGTCCGAGGAGAAGCGGCTGAGCAGATCTCCCGTCCGCTCCTTCGACAGCTGCGACGGCGACAGCGCCGTGAGCCGCAGGAACAGGTCGCGCCGCAGGTCCTTCACCACGCGCTGCGCGAACAGGCCCATGAAGTAGAACTGGCCCAGGTACCCAACGCCCTTCACCGCGCCCACCGCCAGCACGAACACCGGGAAGCCCCAGAGCGCGGCCTCTCGCGGCAGGTTCGCGAGCCACGGCACCCGGTGCGCGCTCGCGAAGCCCTCTTCGCCTCCCGACAACAGGAAGCGCAGCGCCGGGCCCAGCAGGTACGCGTACGCGCCCGTCGCGAGACCCAACACCGCCATGCACACGAAGGCCAGGACGAGGGTTCCCGCGTGCGGCTTCGCGTACCGGAGCAGCCGCCAGAGCGCGTGATGCATGACTACTTCACCACCTTCTGCAACGCCGCCCTCGCGAGCACCGAATACGGATTCAGCTCCAGCACCTTCATCAGCTTCTTGCGCGCGAGCGGCGCGTCGTCCAGGTCGATTTCGATGATGGCCGCGATGATCTGCGCCCGCTCCAGGTACGGATCCAACGTCAGCGCCTGCTTGAGCACCTTGCGCGCCGCGAGCGCCCGCTGCATCAGCGGCCCGGGCGAGCCCCGGTACTTCGCCCAGGCGAGGTACGAGTAGTACTCGGGCTCGCCGCCGTTGAGTGACACCGCTTCCTCGAAGCCCTGGATGGCCGCCTTGTAGTCGCCCCGCTTCATCGCGGACTCGCCCCGGCGCAGCGCGAGCTCCGCGTCCACGTTGATGGCGGTCGCGCGGCCCACCACTTCCTGCCGGCTGAGGAAGTACTGGAGATAGGCGCGGCGCTTCTCGTCCACGCTCAGCACGCGGTACGCCGCGGACAGCTTCTCCTGCACCTGCTCCAACAGGTCGCGCAGGTCGGAGAGGTCGAACTCCGCGTAGGTGTCCGGATGAAAGCGCATCGCCGTCTCGTGATACGCGCGCTCCACCGCCTCCTTGTCCGCCGCGAGGTCCAGGCCCAGCCCGCCGAAGTAGCTGCGCGTGATGATGCGCACCGCTTCCTCGCGGAGCGCCGCCGCCGTCTCCGCGGGCAGGCTCTTGCGCTTGCGCGGCGCGATGACGTCCGGCACCACCGCCGCGCTCAACACGTCCGTCCCCGTCGCCACCGGCGTCGCGGAGAACGTCACCCCGCCCGTCAGCTTGAGGAACCACAGCAGCGTGTACGCCGCCCGCAGCTCCGCGCGTCCGTGCGCGAGCAGGTCCTTGAGCACGATGCGGCCATTCACCTGCATCGCCAGCTTCAGGTCCTCCGTGTCCAGCGCCATCGACTGGAGGTCCCGGCCGAAGTCCGCCGAGCGCACCGGGTACTCGTTCAGGTGCGCCTTGAGCGCGTTCGCCACCACCCGCAGGGGCATCCGCCGGCGCGCGGCCTCCAGCAGCGGGGCCAGCGCGGGCTGATCCACGGAGGCCACTTCGGAGGAGAACTCGTCGCCCGCGTAGAACGCGTAACGGCCCTCGCGCATGGCCAGCACGCGTCCGAGCCGGTCCCTGGTGAAGTCGCGCAGGAGCGCCAGCAGGTCCTCGCCCACCGCCTCCACGCCCACGTCCGCCAGCGCCGCGCCGATGCGCAGCCCGGAGGCGAGTGACTCCACCACTGGCTGCTCCTGCGCCTCCGTGAGGACCCGCCGCTCGCGCAGGAAACGCGGCAGCGCGTCCTCCTTCGCGGAGGAGTCGAAGTTCACCGGCCCGCCGCGCAGGAAGTACACCCGGCGCGACAGCCCCTTGAGGGCCACCACCAGCACGCCGTCACGGCGCAGCCGGTAGAGCGAGTGCTGCAGCGCCGGCAGCGGGAAGGACTTCAGGTCCCCCGCCGCCACCGCGGGCCTCGACAGCGTGGCGGCCAGGCCCGTGAGCGGGATGGCCTGGGCGGCCTTCACCAGCGCCTCCAGGCGGGGCACCAGCTCCCCCGGCTTGAGCGGATCCGGGATGTACGCGTTGACCTTCAGGTCCAGCACCGAGCTCACGCCCTTCGCGCGGCCCAGGTGCCCCTTGTCGATGGCCACGATGGGCACGCGCCCGCCCTGGCTGTGCCCTCGGATGAGGTGCACGACGTGCTGCCCCTCCACGCGCGGCAGGTCCACGCCCAGCACCACCACGTCCGGGTTGTCCGCCGAGAAGTGCTCCAACGCCATCACGGCGTCATTCACCGCCCGAACGGTGTACCCGGCCTGCGAGAGCAAGCCCGTCAGGTGCTCCAGGGTCGGGGGGTGGCTCTCAGCGAGCAGAAGCGTCTTCAAGGGGGCCGCAGTCTACAACCTCCCTCCCTCCGCGCATCAGCTACGATGAGGGTCTTGCCTCCCATGACGCAGCCATCCTCCCCCCGCATCCTCGTCGTGGCCGGCGAGGCCTCCGGCGACACCCACGCCTCGGAGCTCGTCGCCGCCCTCCAGGCCCTGCGCCCCGACCTCACCTTCTTCGGCATGGGAGGCGCCCGGCTGGCCGCTCGGGGGGTGGAGCTCATCCACGACGCCCGGGAAGTGTCCGTCATGGGCATCACCGAGGTGCTCCCCCGCATCCCCCGCATCCTGCGGATCATGAAGGACCTGGCCCAGGCCGCCGAGGAGCGCCGCCCCGACTGCGCCATCCTGGTGGACATCCCGGACTTCAACCTGCGCCTGGCCAAGAAGCTCAAGGCCCTAGGCATCCCGGTGGCCTACTACGTGTCCCCGATGATCTGGGCCTGGCGCCGGGGCCGCGTGCGCACCATCCAGCGGCTGGTGGACCGGATGCTCTGCATCCTTCCCTTCGAGGAGGACTTCTACCGGGAGGCCGGGGTGCCCGCACGCTACGTGGGCAGTCCTGTCCTGGAGCAGATGCCCAAGTCCGCCAGCGCCCGCGAGTTCCGCCAGCGCCTGGGCCTGCCCGAGGACGCTCCCACGCTCGCGCTGCTGCCCGGCAGCCGGATGAGTGAGATCCGCCGCATCCTGCCCACCCTCGTCGGGGCCGCAAAGCAGCTCGTCTCCGAGCGGCCGGGGCTCCAGGTGGTGGTGCCGGTGGCGCCCACCATCGCGAAGGAGGAGATCCTCTCCCGCTTCGAGGGCAGCGGCGTGACGCCGGTGCTGGTGGACGGGCGCGCCCCGGAGGTCGTGGGCGCGAGCGACGCCGCGGTGGTGGCCTCCGGCACGGCGGTGCTGGAGGCGGGGCTGATGGAGCGGCCGCTCGTCGTCGTGTACCGCGTGTCGCTGGTGACGTACTGGGTGGGCCGGCTGATGCTGAAGGTGGCCTTCGTGTCGCTCATCAACCTGCTGGCGGGCCGGCGCGTGGTGCCGGAGCTGCTCCAGGGGGAGATGACGCCGGAGAACATCGCCTCCGAGGTGCGGCGCGTGTGGCTGCCGGGCGAGCCCCGCGACGCCATGGTCCAGGGCCTGGCCGAGGTGCGCGGGCGCCTGGGCGAGGTGGGGGCCGCCCACCGCGCGGCCCAGACGGTGCTGGAGCTGCTGCCCCCGCGCCCTGTCGCCTGAGCCGGAGAACCGACCGGGTTGGCGTCGGTTCTGCTGTTCCAGCGCCGGGTTTGGGGTATGTCCGCCGGGTCATGAACCGTGCGCTGGTCTGCATCCCCACCTACAACGAGCGGGACAACATCGGCCCCATCACCCAGGCGGTGCTGGCGGCGGACCCCCGTGTGGACATCCTCGTCGTCGACGACAACTCGCCCGACGGGACGGGGCAGCTCGCGGACGAGCTGGCCGCGAAGAACCCGCGCGTGCGCGTGCTCCACCGCGAGAAGAAGGAGGGCCTGGGCCGCGCGTACCTGGCCGCCTTCCGGTGGGCCCTGGCCGAGGGCTACACGTACATCCTGGAGATGGACGCGGACTTCAGCCACGACCCGCGCTACCTGCCCACCTTCCTGGACGCTGCGGAAGGCGGCGCGGACCTGGTGCTGGGCTCGCGCTACGTGGATGGCGGCGGCACGGTGAACTGGGGCGTGGGCCGGAAGATCATCAGCCGAGGCGGTTCGCTCTACGCGCGCAGCATCCTGGGCGTGGACGTGCGCGACCTCACCGGCGGCTTCAAGTGCTTCAACCGCCGCGTGCTGGAGAGCATCAACCTGGATGAGGTGCGCAGCACCGGGTACGCCTTCCAGATTGAGCTGACCTACCGCACCCTGCGCAAGGGCTTCACCGTGCGCGAGGTCCCCATCGTGTTCGAGGACCGGCGCGTGGGGCACTCGAAGATGAACAAGAAGATCTTCGTCGAAGCGCTGGGCATGGTCTGGAAGCTGCGCTTCACGGTCTAAAGCACCATGTCGACGTCCGGTATGGTGTCCACCTTCCTCGTGTCGCTGTCCGCCATCTTCTTCGTGGTGGACCCGATTGGCGTCGTGCCGCTGTTCCTGGCGATGACGGCGGGGGACACCAAGCAGCAGATCCGCAGCACCGCCCTGCGCGCCTGTCTGGTGGCGTGCGGGATGATGCTGTTCTTCGCCGTCTTCGGCCGCGTCATCTTCCAGGTGTTCGCCGTGTCGCTGGGCGCCTTCCGCGTGGCGGGCGGCATCCTGCTCCTGATTACCTCCCTGGACATGTTGCGCGCCCGCCCCTCCTCCACGCGCACCAGCCCCACGGAAGAAGAAGAGGGCGTGGTGAAGGAGGACGTGGCCATCGTCCCGCTGGCCATTCCGCTGCTCGCGGGGCCGGGCGCCATCGCCACCGCCATGGTGCTGATGGCGCGCTCCGGGACGTCCTTCGTGTCCGCGCTGCCGGTGGTCGCGGCGGTGGTGCTGACCTTCACCGCGACCTACTTCATCCTCAACGCGTCCAGCCTGGTGCAGCGGGTGCTGCGTCAGTCCGGCGTCGCCATCCTGGAGCGCGTGTCAGGGCTCATCCTGGCCGCCATCGCGGTGCAGTTCATCGCGGACGGGGCGAAGGACCTGCTCAAATAGCGTCCGCGCCCGCCACCCACACGGTGCCGTCCTTGCGCACGGTGCCCTGGGGACGGCCGTCCATGGTGAGGCGGTCCGGGCTGGAGCGCTGCGCGTCGTACGCGTAGCCGCCCTGGACCTCCTGCAGGTACACCACCACGGCGTCCACCACGTTCTCCTGCACGACCTTGAACGATTCGTTCGCGCACTGGGTGTCGCCGGTGAAGAAGCGCTCCAGCGAGGCCTCCTCCGGGTGGCGCACGTAGACGACCACGGGGGCCCTCTCCTCCTTGCCCTCGGCGACGAACTTCTGGATGGCCTTCGCGGGCGCGGGCTGGCGCATCAGCGCCTGGAGGAGCGTGCACTTCTCGTCCTCGGCCTGCACGCGCTGCTCGAGGGGGACCGAGTGCGCGCAGCCCACCGTCCCCAGCAAGCCCAGGCCCGCGACGGCGAGCGCCCAACGGATGCGAGGAAGTTCCACCATGTGACACCTCAAGGCTTGCGCCAGCGAGGGGCGAAGGGCGCGTTCGTCAGGGACGGGTCCTCCACCGCGATGATGTATTCGGCGCGGCGGTTGGCAGCCTCCGCCGTCTCGTCCGGCGTGGGCACCGCCGGGGACTGCTCACCAAAGCCCTCGTAGAACACTGGTACCTTCAGGCCCCGTTGGCGGAAGTAGGACGCGATGCTCTTCGCCCGCTTGAGCGAAAGCTCGCGGTTGTCGCTCGTGCTGCCCACCGTGTCGGTGTGCCCGAGCACGTACAGGCGCAGCGACGCCCAGCGGCCATACTTATTCAACGCCTCCGTGATGCTCTTGTAGCTGGCGTCCAGCTTGCCCTTCTCCGCCGGCGGAACGTCCGAGCGGCCGGAGGCGAAGGTCACCTCCTCATGCGGGATGTCCACCTGCCACGGGTAGAGGTCCACGCCCGTGTAGAAGTCGGAGGTGTCGTAGGCCCTCAGGCGGATGTGCATCACCTTGCCCTCCGCCGGCAGCCACTTCACTTCCAACGGCGTGCCCGCGGGCGCGCCCTTGAAGTCCACGTCGCCCGCGAAGGCCGTCTTGCCGGTGTCCATCTTCACCGTGACTTCCGTCTTCGCGGCCGGGCGCGACAACGTGAAGCGCAGCTTGCGGCCGGACACGTCCACGTCCTCCGGGCGCACCTCCATCTTCAGCGGGCCGTTGAGCTCCGTGTCGAACGAGAGAGGCATGCTTCCCGGCTCCGCCCCGCCCGGGAACCGCACGGTGAGCTCGCCCTCGTAGTGGAACTTCCCTTCCGGCTGCTCCAGGGCGACGCGGCGGGTGAGACCCGGCTTGCCGCCCCCCTTGAGCTCCACCGTCTTGCCGTCGCTGCGCTTGAGCTTCACCTCGAAGCCGTCGATGGGCTCCTCGATGTGGATGAGCAGCGCGGGCACGCCTTCACCCAGCGCCGCCTTGCCCTCCAGCGATACCCGGATGGCCTCCGCGGAGGCAGTGAGCGGCAGACCCAGCAGGGCCACGAGAGGTACGAGTCGGACGGACATGCGGCGTCAACCTCGGCGTCGCGGGAGGAGGTGGGGAGGCAACTCCAGCCCGGGGGAACGGATTCCCGGCGAGCCTACCGCACGCCCACCAGGGTGATGCCTCGCGCGGTGGCCCCCGCGAAGAGGGCGGGTGCGTCCAACAGCACCGTGCGCCCTACCTCCAGCGCCAGCACCCGGGCGCCTACTTCCTCCATGACCTCCAGCGTGCGGGGCCCCACGGCGGGCAAGTCGAAGCGCAGGTCCTGCTCCGGCTTGCAGCGCTTCACCACCACCGCGCCCGGGCCGCCCAGCTTCGCGCCCCGGCGGATGGTCTCGTCGGTGCCCTCCACGGCCTCCAGCGCCAGCACGTGGCCGTCCCGCACCACCACCGTCTGGCCCACGTCCGCCTGCCCCAGGAGCACCGCCACCTCCCTGCCGAGGGCCACGTCCTTCTCCTGCGCGGGCTTCAGCGCGGGGCCGGCCAGGTGCCCTTCGGGGCACAGCACCTCGCCCAGGAAGTCCGTGGGCGCGATGATGGTGATGCCCTGTGACTCGAAGTCCGCGGCCACCGCGCGCAGGAGCGCGTCGTCCCGGAAGCTGCGCAGGCGGGAGATGATGCGCACCGCGCCCAGGTCCGGCCGGGCCTCCGTGAGCGCTCGCACGCGGCCGATGCCGCCCGCCATGGCCGCCCGGGAGACACCCGCCTGGCGGAAGACCTTCTGGATGCGGCCCACCTGCCCCACGCGCACCCAGGCGAAGTGGCCGACCTCCTGCTCCAGCGCCGGGTCCGTCTCTCCCCGGTGCGCGGCCACCACCACCTCCAGGCCGCGCGCACGGGCGGCCCGCGCGAAGAGGAAGGGAAGCTGGCCGTTACCGGCGATGAGCCCGATGCGCTCCACCCACTCCCCTCCGTTCCCTCGTGAAAGGGCCTAGCGCGTGACGCCGCGCTTGCTCGTCTCCACGAACCGCACCAGGTGCTCCACTTCCGGGTGTCCGGAGAGCTCCCCGCGCAGCTGCGCGAGCGCATCCTGGAGCCCCAGCTTGGAGCGGAAGAGGATGCGGTAGGCCTCCTTCACGCGGCCAATCTGCTCCTCGGTGAAGCCGCCGCGCTCCAGGCCCACGGTGTTGAGGCCCACCAGCGTGGCCCGGTCCCCCTGCACGGTGCAGTACGGGGGCACGTCCATGGTGACCATGGAGCCGCCGGAGATGAACGCGTAGCGCCCCAGCCGGGTGAACTGGTGCACCGCCACGAGGCCCGAAATCTTCACCGAGTCCTCCACCACCACGTGGCCCGCGAGCGCGGCCCCGTTGGCCAGGAGGACCTCATTGCCCACGACGCAGTCGTGCGCGATGTGGCTGTTGGCGAGCAGCAGGTTGCGGTGGCCGAGGCGCGTGGCGCCGCCGCCGGCCACCGTGCCCAGGTTCACCGTGACGAACTCACGGATTTGATTCTCGTCGCCAATGACGAGCTCCGTGTCCTCGCCCGCGTACTTCAGGTCCTGGGGCGCCGCGCCCACGGAACAGAACTGGAAGAGGTGGTTGCGCTCTCCCAGGGTGGTGCGGCCCTCGATGACGACGTGCGGCCCGATGCGGGTGCCCGCGCCAATGACGACCTGGGGCCCGATGACCGAGAACGGCCCCACCTCCACGGTGTCGTGGAGCCGGGCTCCCGGATGGACGACCGCGGTGGGATGAACCTGCGCCATGTCCTTCTCTCCTCAGCAGCGCGAATGACGCGCCCTACGGCGCCGCGCTCTCGTCGCCCTTGGCTGCCTTGTTCTTGTCCACCACGGTGGCGAGGAACTCCCCTTCCGCCACCTTGGCGCCATCCACCGACGCCACACCCTTCGTCTTCCAGATGGCGCCCTTGTGGCGGATGACTTCAATGTCCAGTTGGAGCCGGTCTCCGGGCACCACCGGCTTGCGGAAGCGCGCGTTGTCCACGCCCATCAAGTACGTGACGAGCCGCGTCGGGTCCATGGCTTCCGTCTTATACGCAAGGATGGCCGTCGCCTGGGCGAGCGCCTCCAGGATGAGCACGCCCGGCATCACCGGGTGCCCCGGGAAGTGGCCGTTGAAGAAGGGCTCGTTGATGGTGACGTTCTTGTAGGCCGTGAGCTTCTGGCCCGGCACGATTTCCACCACCCGGTCCACCAGGAGGAACGGGTAGCGGTGCGGCAGCAGCGCCTGGATCTCGCCAATGTCCATCATCCGCCCTTCTCCTTCTCCAACAGCTCCACCCTCTTGCGAAGGGCGCGCACTTCCTTGAGCAGATCCGCCAGCTGCCCCGACGCGGCGCTGGCGCGCAGCCAGTCCTTGTGGGGGATGGCGGGGCTGCCACTGACGACCTGCCCGTCTGGAACGTCATGGGCGACGCCGGACTGCGCGCCGACCTTGGCCAGGTCTCCCACGCGGATGTGGCCCACCACGCCCACCTGCCCCGCGAGCACCACGCCGGTGCCCACCTCCGCCGAACCCGAAACACCCGCCTGCGCGCAGATGAGCGACAGCGGGCCCACGCGCACGTTGTGGGCGATCTGCACCAGGTTGTCGAGCTTCGTCCCGCGGCCCACCACCGTTTCACCCACCGTCGCGCGGTCGATGCAGGTGCAGGCCCCGACTTCCACGTCGTCCTCGATGCGGACGATGCCCACCTGGGGAATCTTGAAGTGGCGCGGGCCGTCCTCGCCCTCCGCGTCGAAGGCGAAGCCGAAGCCGTCCGCGCCCACCACCGACGAGGCGTGGAGGATGACGCGCGAGCCCACCACGCACCCCTCACGCACCGTGGCGTGCGGGTAGAGCACGCAGTCGTCGCCGACACGCGCGCCTTCACCGACGTAGGCGCCAGGGTGTAGCACCGTGCGGGCGCCGACGTGGGCGCCCTTCTCCACCACCGCCCCGGCCTTCACGGTGGCCTCCGGGTGCACCGTGGCCTCCGGGTGCACGTGGGCGGCCGGGTGGATGCCCGCGGCGGGCCGCGTGGCCGGGTGGAACAGGGCGAGGAGCTTCGCGTAGGCCAGGTGCGGGTTGGGCACCCGCACCAGGGCCACGCCGTCGCGAGCGGGCGCATCCGTCCCCACCAGCACCGCCGAGGCGCGGGTGGCCTCGAACTGCTTGCGGTAGCGGGGGTTGCCGTAGAACGACACCTCCCCCGGGACTGCCTCCTCCAGGCCGTTCAGGCCATGGACGAGCAGTCCGGGGTCGCCGAGGAGCTCACCCCGGACGTGGGTGGCGATGTCCCCCAGCCGGTGCGCGTTGGGTGCGGATGGCACGGGGGTGTCCAACGCCTACTTCTTGACCGGGGCGTCCTTGGCCACCGGCGCGGGCTTCTTGGAGGCGCTGTTGTTGTAGCTGCGCACGACCTCGTTGGAGATGTCGTACTGGGACAGCGCGAAGACGATGCCGGAGTCGCGCTTGTCCAGCACCATGCCCAGGCCGTCCCGCTCCGCGATGGACGCGATGACCTGGTCGATGCGGTTGACGATGGGCTCCATCTCCTGGCGCTCCTTGTTGGCGGCCTCGGCGCGGCTGCGCTCGTACTTCTGCGCCAGCTCCATCACCTTCTTCTGGAGCTCGGTGGCCTTCTGGGTGCGCGTGGCCTCGCTCATGGCGCTGGCCTGCTTGTCCAGGGTCTCCTTCTCCTTGCGGAGCGCCTCCTGCTCCTTGTCGATCTCCTTCTGGCGGTCCTCCAGCCACTTCTGGAGACGGGCCTTGGCGGCCTTGCCGTCATCCACCTCCAGCAGCACGCGCTGCAGGTCGACGTAGGCCACCTTGAGCTCGGCGGCCGAAGCGGCAACCGGGAGGGCGAGCGACAGGACAGCGGCGGCGGCCGCCAGGGTGCTTCGAAGCGACATGGGTCAAGGCTCCTCGGAAAGGGTGCTGCAGGCTCCGACGTCCGCCATCCCGGCCTGTTCACTTCCGCCCGGGTGGGGCGGAGGAGGACGTACCGGGAAGGCCTTGGGGTCAATGCCTATCAGAAGAAGTTACCGATCGTGAACTCGAACAGGATGGGGTCGTCCGACGGCCGCTTGGTCAGCGGGATTCCCCACTCGAAGCGCAGGGGTCCGATGGGCGAGAACCAGCGGAAGCCGAAGCCCGCCGAGTGGAAGAGGCCCAGCGGGAGCTTGTCCTGCCGGTCCTCGAAGAACCTCTCGTTTGAGCCGAAGGCATTGCCGGCGTCGTAGAAGAGCACGCCGCGCAGGCCGGCCTTCTCGAAGATGGGGAACTCCAGCTCGAAGTTGAAGATGAGCTGCTTGTTGCCGCCCACCCGGAACTCGGTGACGTTGGCGTCCGGGTTGTCCGCGCGCGGCACCAGCAGCGTGGGGCTGATGCTGCGCAGGTAGTAGCCGCGGATCGTGTTGATGCCGCCCACGTAGTAGAGCTCGCTGATGGGCAGCGGCTTGCTGGAGTCCAGCTGCTGCACGTAGCCCAGCGTGGCGTTCGTCTTGAAGACCAGGCCCAGCGGCAGGGGGAAGTACAGGCGCGAGTAGGCCGTGTAGCGGTTGAAGAGGAACGTGCCGCCCAGGAACGAGGGCGCCGTCTCCACCGAGCCGTAGTGGATGAAGCCGCGCGACGGGAAGAGGCGGTTGTCGCGCCGGTCGAAGGACACGGACAGGCGCAGCGCGCTGGTGACGCCGGACTGGAACTGGTTGGCGAGCAGCACCGCGCCAATGCCCTGCCCCGCCTGCACGTCCACGTACTCACGCGAGTAACCGACGGTGGCGAGCACGTCGTCCACCAGCTGGCGGCCCAGGGAGACGGTGCCGCCCGTGGAGTTGCGGATGAAGCCTTCGTAGTCCGCCTGCACGCGGAAGAACTCCGCGGACAAGAGGTAGTTCGTGTCCAGGAAGTACGGGTCGTAGAACGACAGCTGGACGAGGGAGCGCAGGCCCGAAATCTGGGCGGACGCGGACACGCTCTGGCCCCAGCCGAGGAAGTTGTTCTGCGACACCTGGGCCGTGAAGATGAAGTTCTCCACGTTGGAGAAGCCCAAGCCC
Organism: Corallococcus sp. AB045; assembly: GCF_003668895.1. Classification (NCBI taxonomy): domain Bacteria; kingdom Pseudomonadati; phylum Myxococcota; class Myxococcia; order Myxococcales; family Myxococcaceae; genus Corallococcus; species Corallococcus sp. AB045. The sequence continues at coordinate 17,699 of NZ_RAWN01000074.1, read as the reverse complement.
ACCTGGAAGGTGCCGGTGGCCTTCTCCTTCACCTCCACCTGCAACACGATGGCGTTGTCGGAGCTGCCCGGGTGCTGGGTGATTTCGACGGTCTCGAAGAAGCCCAGGGCGGTGACGCGCTCGCGGCTGCGCTTCACGCCGGTGCCGTTGTAGAGCTCGCCTTCGTAGACGCGCAGCTCGCGGCGGATGACCTTGTCGCGCGTCTTCGTGTTGCCGACGACGTCGATGCGCTCGATGTTGACGAGCGGGCCCTTCTGGATGTCGAAGGTGAGGTCCACCGTCCGGTCTTCCGCGTTCACGGAGGTGACGGGGTTGATGTTGGCGTACGCGTACCCCTTGTCGAAGTACACGTCGGAGATGGCGGAGATGTCCGTGGAGAGCTGGCCGCGGTTGAAGCGCTCCTTGGGGCGCGACTTCATCAGCCTCAGCAGCTCTTCCGGCGGCCGCTCCAGGTCGCCCGCGAAGTCGATCTTCCCGATGTCGTACGACTCACCCTCGGTGATGTGCAGGGTGATGTAGATGTCGCGCTTGTCCGCGGACAGCTGCACGGTGGGCTTGTCCACGCGCACGTTGATGAAGCCGCGGTCGTAGTAGGCGATCTGGATGACGGCGAGGTCGCGCTGGAAGGCCTCCTCGCGGTAGGTGCCCTCGCCGGTGAAGAAGGACAGGAAGCCGCCCTCCTTCGTAATCATCGTCGCCTTGAGCTCCTCCGGGGACACCTTCTCCGCGCCCTGAAGGATGATCTGCTTCACCATCACCTTCGAGTGCTCGTTGATGACGTAGACGACGTTGACCGCGGCGCCGCCCTCCACCGGATCCAGCCGGTACGTCACCTCCGCCAGGAAGTAGCCCTTCTCGACGTACTTCTCCTGGATCTTCTTCTGCGTGGCGCGCACGGCCTCGATGTCGAGGATGGCGCCGGCCTTGAGCTCCAGCTGTTCCTTCAGGTCCTCCGCGTTGAGCTCCTCGTTGCCCTGGAGCTGCACGGCGCGGATGGTGGGGCGCTCCGACACGCGCACCACGTACGCGATGCCGTTGGCCATGCGCTGCGCGAGCAGCTGCACGTCCGTGAAGTAGCCCAGGGCCCAGATGGCGCGGAGGTCCTCCGCGGAGCGGGTGAGCGGGTCACCGACCTTCGTGCGCAGGGCGCGGCGGACGGCCTCCGACTCCACGCGGCGGTTGCCTTCGATGCGGATCTCCACCACGCGATCCGACGAGGAGACGTTCGTGTCCTCGTCGTCCGGCGAGGTGGCCAGCGGCGCGTCCGCGCCCGAGGGCGAGCCTCCATCTGGAGGCGACACGGGCGTGGCGGCGGGAGTCGACGGGGGGACGACGGCGGGCGAGCCCGCGTCCACGTCCACCTGGGCGTAGGCAGAAACGGGCCCGAACGCCCACAGGGCGACCGCCAGCAGCGGGAGCAATGACTTGCGCAGAACGGTGAGCCTCAAGTGCAGTCCGGCCAGGAAAAGGCGGGGCAATGTACGGGATGGGGGGAGGGCCCCTCAATCCAAAAGCGAGCGGCCATCAGGCCTCCGACACCTGCCCGCCGGCCAGTCTCAGACGGCGGGGCATGGAGCGAGCAAGCGTCTCGTTGTGCGTGACGACGACGGCGGTGATGCCCAGGTCCCGGTTGACGTCCCGGAGGAGCTGGTGGATGCCCTCGCCTGTCGTGGGATCCAGGTTGCCCGTGGGTTCGTCCGCGAGCAGCACGGCGGGCTTGAGCACCAGCGCGCGCGCCAGGGCCACGCGCTGGGCCTCGCCGCCGGACAGCTCGCCGGGGCGGTGGTCCACGCGGCTGCCCAGGCCCACGCGCTCCAGGAGCTCACGGGCGTAGGCGTACGAGGGGCCGCGGTCCCTGCGCTGGATGAGCGCGGGCATGGCCACGTTCTCCAGCGCGGTGAACTCCGGCAACAGGTAGTGGCTCTGGAAGACGAAGCCGATGGTGCGGTTGCGGAACTCGGCGATCTCCGCGTCGTTCATGGAGAAGACGGACTTACCGTCGAAGAGAACTTCACCGGCGGCGGGGGCGTCCAACGTGCCCAGCACGTGCAGGAAGGTGCTCTTTCCCGCGCCGGACGCGCCAATCATGGAGACGAGCTCGCCGGCGTTGATGTCCAACGACACGTCGCGCAGCACGTCAATGCGCTTGCCGTGCAGGAAGTAGCTCTTGAAGACGTTGCGGATGGACAACAGCGCCATGGCTACTCCGCCTTCAGACCTTCTACCGGTTCCACGCTGCTCGCCTTGAGGGCCGGGTAGATGGACGCCAGGTAGGTGACGAGCACCGCGATGATCACCGCCAGCGCCGTCTGCACCGGTTCGATGCGCACCGGCAGCGCGGGGATGTAATAGACCTCCGGATCCAGCTTGATGCCGACCTTCTCGATGAAGAGGCACCACGCGAGGCCGGAGAACAGGCCCAGCACGCCGCCGGCCACGCCAATCTGGAGCCCTTCGGCGAGGAATATCTTCACGATGCCGCCGTCCGGGACACCCAGCGCCTTGAGGACGGATATCTCCTTCCGCTTCTCCAGCACCAGCATGATGACCGTGGCGACGATGAGGCCCGCGGCGACGATGATGATGATGGACAGGATGATGCCCATCACCAGCTTCTCCAGGCGCAGCGCGGAGAAGAGGTTCTTGTTCATCTCGCCCCAGTCACGCGCGCGGTAGGGGTAGCCGCCCAGCACGCGCACCACCTGGTTGGCGATGCGGCGCGCGTCGTCGATGTCCGCCACCTTCAATTCGATGCCCGTGGCGCCCTTCACCGCGAAGAAGTCCTGCGCTTCCTTGAGCAGGATGTAGACGAACTTGGAGTCGTACTCGTACATGCCCGAGTAGAAGACGCCCGCCACCCGGAACGCGCGGCTCTTGGGGATGGGCCCGGACGGCCCCAGCTCCGTGCCCAGGGGCGACACGACATTCACCCGGTCCCCCACCACCACGCGCAGCGACGCCGCCAGCTCCCGGCCGATGATGATGCCCGGCAGCACCGTGGGCTTCGCGGGCTTGGAGGGCTTGCCGATGATGGGGTCCTCCTCCTCGGCGTCCTTCCCGCCATCCGCGTCCTCCACCGCGCTGCTGGGGAGGATCTTCCCGGGCTGCTCCAGGTGGCCCAGGTCGCCGCCGGGCAGGATGTTCTGCGGCAGGTCCGTCACCGAGCCGACCGTGTTCGGGTCGATGCCCTTGATGATGACGCCGTCGACGTTGCCCTCCGAGGCGATCATCACCTGGTTGATGATGAAGGGCGTCTGGCCCACCACGCCGGGCACGCGCTTCACCTGCTGCATCACCTTGTCGTAGTCCGGCAAATCGCCTGCGTAGCGCGACACCACCGCGTGCGCGTTGGTGCCCAGAATCTTCTGCTGGAGGTCGGCCTCGAAGCCGCTCATCACGCTGAGCACGATGATGAGCGCCATCACGCCCACGCCCACGCCGCCCACCGACAGGGCGGTCATCATCATGGTGGGCGACTGCTCGTGCAGCTTCATCCGGTGCTGCGCGGACGCGGCGGCGAGCGGATCCGCCAGGCCCAGGGACTTCACGCGCGTGCGCTCCACGGCGGCCTCCGCCCCGCGGATGATGAAGTAGACGATGAGCGGCGGGATGATGCCGAACATCAGCACCGCGAGCGCGCCCAACAGCAGCGACGGGCGGAACACCGCCACGTGCCGGCGCGCGACGAAGAGCTCGAAGCCCAGCCGCAGGTCCACCCGGCCGCTGCCCGCCGCGATGAAGCCCGTGTTGATGCCCAGCACGAGCGCCAGCACCAGCGCGGCGAAGACGAGCCAGTACGCCAGCTCCGGCCGGCCGATGAGCCCCGCGACGTACGTCACCTCCCGCAGCCGGTAGCCCAGCGCCAGTTGCAGGGACGGCACGCGCTCCATCAGCGACAGGAGGATGGGCACCGGCAGGCCCAGGTAGAACACGCCGATGGTGGCTTCCGGGAACGACAGCCGCTGCGCCCGGGACGCGCCCACGAAGCCGGACGCGAACGCCACGCCCATGCTCACGATGAACGCGATGGCGAAGGCGATGGTGGGTGGCAGCGAAAGCCCCCCGCCCGCCTCGCGCGCCGCGCCGCCCAGGTCCGACGGCACGCCGCTGGAGAGGACGGTCTGGAGGAGCAGGAGCACCAGCTCCGCCAGGAGGATGCCGCCGCCGTAGGCGCCCAGCGTGCTCCAATAGAAGTCCCGGTAGCGCGCCAGGCGCGGGTACAGGGGCGCACCCGCGGCGGGGCTCGGCCCCTCACCGGAGGCCGGCGCGCGGCGGATGCCGGCGGCGATGAGGCCCCAGCCGGCCAGCCAGACGAGCGTCCCGGCCACCAGCGCCTTGGGGCCGGCCACGGCCGAGGCCTTCTGGGCGCCCAGGGCGAGCGCCCCGGCGTCGAAGGACTGGACGAGCCCGCCCCACCCCACGAAGGAGAGGCCCAGGGCGCCGGCCACCTCGGCCCACGCCTCGGACTCGGAGATGGCCACCCCCAGGAGGATGGCTCCCACGAGTGCCACGAGGGCGCCGGCCCACAGGAGGGGCCAGCGATAGTCGGTCTGCCGTTCGGCGGGGTGCACGAGGCCTCGTGGCTACTTCGCCAGCGGCTTGAGGAGGGGGAAGAGAATCACGTCGCGAATGCTGGCGGCGTCCGTGAACAACATGGCGACGCGATCAATCCCGATGCCTTCACCGGCCGTGGGCGGCATGCCGTGTTCCAGGGCGCGGATGTAGTCCTCGTCGTAGTCCATGGTCTCCTGCTGGCCCCGCTGCTTCGCGTCCAGCTGGGCCTGGAAGCGGCCCTTCTGGTCCAGGGGGTCGTTCAGCTCGGAGAAGGCGTTGGCGATTTCCCGGCCCGCGACGAAGAGCTCGAACCGATCCGTGATTTCCGGGTTCTGGTCGTTGCGGCGGGCGAGCGGCGAGACGGCGGTGGGATACTGGGTGATGAAGGTGGGATGGATGAGCGTGTGCTCGACGTGGGCCTCGAAGAGGGCGCCCACCAGCTCACCGTGGTTCATGGCGTCCACGGCGCGGCGCTCCGCCTCCGAGTGGACCGTCTTGAGCAGCTCGTGACGCAGGCGGTCCGCGTCCACCATGTCCTTGTCGGACAGGCTGGGGACGGCTTCCCGGACGGCCTCCGGCATGGGGATGCGCTTCCAGCCCTTGCCGAAGTCGATGGTGTGCTCGCCGTACTTCACCTTGGAGTCGCCGGTGACGTGGCGGGAGGCCTCCGCGAGCATCTCCTCCGTGAGGTCCATCAGGTCCTCGTACGTGGCGTACGCCTGATAGAACTCCAGCATCGTGAACTCCGGGTTGTGCCGGGTGCTGATGCCCTCGTTGCGGAAGTTGCGGTTGATTTCGTAGACGCGCTCCATGCCGCCCACCACGAGCCGCTTCAGGTAGAGCTCGGGCGCGATGCGCATGTAGAGGTCGACGTCGTACGTGTTGTGGTGCGTGACGAACGGCCGCGCCGCCGCGCCCGTCACCAGCGGGTGCATCATCGGGGTCTCGACCTCGACGAAGTCGCGCCCGTCGAGGAAGTTCCGGATGAACTTCACCAGCTTGCTGCGCTTCAGGAAGACCTGCTTCACGTCCGGATTGGAGACGAGATCCAGGTAGCGCTGGCGGTAGCGGACCTCCACGTCCGTGAGGCCGTGCCACTTCTCCGGCATGGGGCGCAGGGACTTGGTGAGCGGGATGAACTTCGTGGCCGCGATGGACAGCTCGCCCGTCTTGCTCTTGAAGACGGTGCCCTGCGCCGCGACGAAGTCACCCAGGTCGCACTGCTTGAAGACCTCGTAGAGGTCCCCCAGCGCGTCCTTCTTCACGTGCACCTGGATTTCGCCGGAGCGGTCGCGCAGCTTGATGAACGCGGCCTTGCCGAACGAGCGCATGGCCACGATGCGGCCGGCGACGTCCGCCTGGGGGGCTTCCTTGTCCAGGTCCTCGGCGGTCTTCTGGCCGTGGTCGTCGTGGAGCCGCTGCGCCACGTCCTTGGGCGCGTAGCCGTTGCCGTAGGGGTTGAAGCCGGCCTCGCGCCACTTCGCGGCCTTGTCCAACCGCTGCTGGTAGATCTCCTGCTCCTTGGAGCTGGAGTCCACCGCTTCGCCGCTCTTCTCACCTGGGGGGGTCTTGTTCTCGGTGTCGGCCATGACGCGCTCGTATGAAAGGCGCGGCACCGTAGCCAAGCCTCCCCCGGTACGCAACGCATCCCAGGGGGTGACGGCCCCGGAAATGACCGTCAGGAAGACATCAAGAGAAATGCGCCCACCGCCGCGGCCAGCAGCAGCGGGATGAGGATCTCCACTGGGAAGCGGTGCTGGGCATGCGCCAGGTGCAGGCCGCGCAGGCCGAAACGGCGCTGGCGGCGCACGCGGGCGGCCACGAGCGACGCGAGCGCGGGGGGGGCCTTCTCCCGCTCCACCGTGCGCACGCGCTCCACCGTGCGGGCGTACCGGTCCCACCCCTGGCGGCACTCCTCGCAGCCGTCCAGGTGGCTGCGGACCGCCTGCTCCTGGGGGGCGGCCAGCTGTTCATCGGCGAGCGCCAGGAACAGCGCCCTCGCCTCCCGGTGATCCAATCGCGGTTCCACGTCCGTTGACCTCCACCCGCCGCCGCTCATGGTTCGAAGCGCCCCAGCAGGTCCGCCAGCTTCTCGCGTGCCCGGTGGAGCCGGCTCTTCACGGTTCCCTCGGGCAGCTCGGTGATGTCGACAATCTCGTCGTAGCTCAGGCCCTCGATGTCTCGCAGCGCCACCAGCATGCGCGCATCGGGGTCCAGTTGGGAAATGGCCCGCTGCACCCGGGCCCGCTCACGCGCCGCGTCCAGGGCGGCGTCCGGCTGCGGCGGGGCTCCCCCGCCCTCCGCGATGGCGGCGGCGCTCGCCTCGTCGAAGACGTCCGAGCGGCCCCGCCCCCGGCGCTGGAGGTACTTCAGCCGGTTGAGGCAGTGGTTCTTGGAGATGCGGAACAGCCACGTGGACAGGCGCGCGTCCTCGCGGAAGCGCCGGACGTGCTGGTGCACGCTGACGAAGATCTCCTGCACCAGGTCGTGGGCCTCCTCGCGGTCGCCCACCATGCGGAAGCAGAAGTCGTAGAGGCGGTCCTGGTGCTGGTGCACCAGCGACTCGAAGGCCTCCGGGTCGCCGCGCCGCAGCCGGACGAGCAGCGCCTGTTCCTCGCGGCGCGGGTCGGCCAGGGCCTTGGGGGCCAGGGCCTGCTGTCCGACGTCGAGCACTCCGCCCGGTGCCACCCGCGCCTCCCCGTGTAGGGCCTACTCCATCCTACCGCACCGCCCTGCCCCGCCCCCTGACACCGGCCCCGGAAAAAAGTTCCCGGACATGGAAAACCCCTCCCGGACTCAAGGCCCGGGAGGGGTGGGATGCAGCCGGACGGGGCTTGCGAGCCCTTAGTCCGCGGCGGCGTTGCGGTTGGGGTTCTTCACGCCCAGGAGCTGCGCGGTGACGAACTCGTCCAGGTCGCCGTCCAGGACCTTGTCCACGTTGCCCGTCTCCACGCCGGTGCGCAGGTCCTTGACCATGCGGTACGGCGCCAGCACGTAGCTGCGGATCTGCGAGCCGAAGGAGATGTCCTTCTTGGCCGCCTCCGCCGCGTCGCGCTCGGCGTCGCGCTTCTTCATCTCCAGCTCGTACAGGCGGCCGCGCAAGATCTGGAAGGCCATGTCCTTGTTGGCCGACTGCGAGCGCTCCGTCTGGCAGGTGATCATGATGCCCGTGGGCAGGTGCCGCAGCTGCGCCGTGGACGACGTCTTGTTGACCTTCTGGCCACCCGCGCCACTGCCGCGGATGAACTTCAACTCGTAGTCCTTCTCCGGCAGGTCAATCTGGATGCTGTCGTCGACCTCCGGGTACACGTCCACGGAGGCAAAGGCCGTCTGCCGGCGCGCGTTGGCGTCGAAGGGGCTGATGCGCACGAGCCGGTGCACGCCCACTTCCGCCTTGAGGTAGCCGTAGGCGTTCTCGCCCTCGATGCGCAGCGAGACGTTCTTGAAGCCCGCCTCTTCGCCCGGCAACGCGTCGCTGATCTCGACCTTCCAGCCCTTCGTCTCACCGTAGCGCGTGTACATGCGCAGGAGCATGGCGGCCCAGTCCATGGAGTCCGTGCCGCCCGCGCCCGGGTTGATGTCCATGAAGCAGTTGCTGCGGTCCTGCGGGCCGGAGAGCATCCGCGCCAGCTCCAGCTTCGCGACCTCGCCCTCCAGCGACGCGAGCGTGCCTTCCGCCTCCTGCGCGCTCGCCTCGTCGTTCATCTCCGCCGCCAGCTCCAGCAGCGTCTGCGCGTCGTCCAGCCCGCGCAGCGTCTTGTCGAAGGCGCCCACGCTGGCCTCCAGCGTGGACTTCTCCTTCAGCAGGCCCTGGGCCTTGGTGTTGTCGTTCCAGAAGTCGGGCTGCGTGGAGTCACGCTCGATCAGCGCAATGCGGGACCGCTTGCGGTCGAGGTCAAAGATGCCCCCGGAGCGCGTTGAGGCGCTCCTTCAGGGCGTGGATCTTCTCCATCGAATCGTTCGCCATGGTGTTCGTCGTCTCCTTCGTTGCGAAACAGTTGGGAAAGCCGGGGTGTTTCAGGAGGCCTTGAGCGAGGACACCTGCGCATCCTGACGGGGCGGCGTGCGCGCCGTTCCTGGCACGAGCGCCCGGAGCCGGTCCAGCCAGAACGCGCCGGCCATGCCCAGGGAGATGGGCAGGATGAGCGCGATGGCGCGCCAGTTGTCCTGGTCGAACCAGGGCAGCACCTTGAGCACCAGCCCCAGCGCGCCCGTGGCCACGAGCAGGCTCCACACCCACTTGAGCCGCGCGCGCGCCTTCGCGCTGTTCCAGGTGAGGCGCAGGCCGTACGGCACGGCCAGGAGCGTCAGCGGGTTCGCGAGGAAGAGGTTCTCGTTGTGGTGCGTGACGACGTGGTTCGTGCCCACCCACATGATGACGAGCGCCAGTCCGGGGATGCCCAGCACCAGCCCCACCACCACGTTCTCCAGGCCCAGGAGGATGCGCGCCGCGCGGCTGCCCTTCTTCTCCCACGCGGCCAGGCCCAGCGCGGCGCCGCCCAGGAGCACACCCAGCGCGAGAATCCACGGACCGAAGTTCGGGGGCTGCGCGGGAGGCCGGGGGCGCGAGGGTGACGCGTAGTAGTCCCACTGCTTCTCCACCAGCGACACCGGCTGCCCGTCCGGGCCCGGCACCTTCAGCTCCGCCACCTGCTGCTCCAGCTCGTCCGGGAGGAAGGCCTCCTCGCGGCGGGTGATGGGCTTGTCGATGGAGTCATTCATCATGAAGTCGAGCAGGAAGCTCACGGGCGGGCTCACCGCCGTGTAGCGCCGCGTGTGCTCGCGCAGGGTCATGCGGGCCGGGGCCTTCTCCGCTTCGGACAGCCGGCCGCCCACGGCCACATCGATCATGTCGCGCAGCCGCGTGACGCAGTTGTCGCTGTAGTGCTCGTAGAGATAGTCGCGGTTCTCCGGCAGCACGTTGTCCGCCAGCTTCTTCGCCACCGTCACGCGCTGCTGCGGCGTGAGGTTGAGCTCCTGCACACGCACGTCGCGCCCCAGCGACTTGTAGAAGCGGAAGGTGCCGTTGACGCTCGACTCACCGACCCAGAACTCCAGGCGGCCCTTGGCGAAGCGCACCACCGTCTGGTCGTCGAACGAGTACATCCCGTAGTTGTAGAGCCGCTGCATGTTGCGGGCGCGGTCCTCCACCACCAGCGAGCCGTGGCCCCACCACGAGAAGACGTCGTCGCCGGGGCTGAAGGTCACCAGCCAGATGGACAGGTCCTCGCCCCGGCTCTCGCCCGTGCCCCACGGCGGCACCGACGCGGCGCGCGCGGGGGACGCGGACAGCAGGAGACCCAACAGGCTTGCGACGATGAGCGACGACAGGCGGGGCATCGTTCCATCCAACACGAGGCACGGGGGGCCGCAAGCCCCCCGGCGGGGATTTCAGATGAGCTTCGCGCGGCGGGCGCGCGAGTCGATGGTCAGCGAGTCCGCCACCATGCCTCGCTCACCCAGGAGCTGCTCCTCCAGGGCCGCCATGCGCTTCGCGTCGCGAGGCTTCTCATGGTCGTGCCCCAACAGGTGCAGGAGGCCATGCGCGAGGTAGCGGCCCATCTCCGACTCCAGCGTGCGGCCGTACTCCTTCGCCTGCCGCTTCGCGGTGTCCAGGGAGATGACCACGTCGCCCAGCGGGCGGGGGCCCGGGGTGCCCTTGGGCAGGTCGCCCGCGGGGAAGGACAGCACGTCCGTGGCCTTGTCCTTCTGCCTCCACGTGCGGTTGAGCCGGCGGATGGCCCGGTCCCCCACGAGCGACAGCGACAGCTCGCAGTCGGTGAGGCCCAGGCGCTTCAGGTAGTCGCGGGACCAGGTGGTGAGCAGGCGCTCGTAGTCCGCTCCCTGGCCGTGCGCCACCTGCACCGTCACGTGGTTGTCCGCGGCCTTCGCCTTGGGCGCCGGCTTCTCGATGTGCGCCAGCTCCACGCGGAACGCCGGGGCGCAGATGGACCAGTAGTCACACGCGCCCTGCGAATCGTTGCGGTACACCACGCGCTTGCCGCGCGGCACCAGGCCCACCTCGCCCGCGCCAATGCGCTCGCGCTTGCCGTCCACCACCAGGGTGAGCTCACCCGTGAGGACGAGCACCACCTCATCGAACTCCGGCATCTGCGCAGGTTCGCTCCAGCCCGGCGGCGCCCGCATGCGCGCCACGGACGCGGACTCCGTCTGCGTGCTGGCCACGCCGACGAACTCCTCGATGCGCTTGCCGTCGTCGCGCGGAATCACCTTGCCCTTGCGCAGCTTCACGCCCTCCACCTTGCGGCTCATGACATGCCCGCCGTTCGCACCTTCGTGTCCTTCGCTTCCGTCTTGGCGGGCGCGGGCGCCATCATCAGCGGCGCGCCTCCGCCCTTGCCCCCACCCATGGCGCCCGCCGGGTAGACGGGGCGCGTGTGGTAGATGCCCTCCAGCGTGTGCAGGAAGGACTGGGCGATGAGGTTCAGGTCCTTGAGCGTCAGGTCGCACTCGTCGAGCTGGCCCTCGGAGAAGATGATGTTGATGATCTTCTGCACCTGCGCCTGGAGCTTCGCGCTGGTGGGGTCCGGCATGGAGCGCGTGGAGGCTTCCACCGCGTCGGCGATCATCACCAGCGCCGCCTCGCGGAACTGCGGCTTGGGGCCCGGGTAGCGGTAGATGCTCTCGTCGATGGGGGGCGCGCCTTCCTTGCCCTCCTGCTCCTTCAGGGCCTTGTGGAAGAAGAAGCCCACCGTGCGCGTGCCGTGGTGCTGGGGAATCGCGTCCGCCACCAGCTTGGGCAGGCGGTACTGCCGGGCCATCTCCAGGCCCTCCGTCACGTGGCGCTTGATGATGACCGCGCTCATCGCGGGCGCCAGCCCGTCATGCCGGTTCTCCCCCTTCTGGTTCTCCCCGAAGTAGAGCGGGTTCCGGCCCTTTCCGATGTCGTGGTAGTACGCGCACGAGCGAGCCAGCAGGGGGTTCGCGCCAATCGTCTCCGCCGCGTTCTCCACCAGCGTGCCGATGATGATGGAGTGGTGGTACGTGCCGGGCGCCTGGACGATGAGCTCCTTGAGCGCCGGGTGGTTCAGGTTCGCCAGCTCCAAAAGCTTGATGTCCGACGCGTAGCCGAACGTGGCCTCGATGAGCGGCGTCAGCGCCATCACCATGACCGGCACGGCGAGCGCGGTGCCGAAGAACGCGCACACCGCGGTGATGAGCGTGTCCCCGGCCAGGCCCTTGCCCTCCACGAGGAACAGGAAGAGCACCGCGATGAGGTTGGCCACGCCGGTGACGAGGCCCGCGCGGAAGATGCCCACGCGGTCCTTCGCCTTGACGATGCGGTCCGCCGCCACCAGCGAGCCCACCAGCGTGTAGATGCCGAACGCCAGCGAGTTGCCCAGCATCACGCCCGCGAGGCACGCGATGACCATGGCGAAGAACAGCGCCAGCTCCTGCGTGAGGATGAAGCGCACCAGCATGGCGCCCGCCGCCACCGGGAAGGCGTAATAGAACGCTTCGATGGGCAGCGCCGTGTAGCGGTCCTGCACCGCGTCCGCGATGGACACCCAGACCTGGAGCAGGCCCAAGAGGCCCACCAGCAACAGGCCCAGCAGCACGCCGTCCTTGCGCGTGGGGCGGAAGCGGCGGAAGGCCGCGCGGCAGAAGCCGTAGAAGGCCACCACCAGCAGGGCCACCAGGCCCGTGCCACCCACCTGCAACTGGAGCAGGTCCAGGCGGTCCGTCTGCGCGCGCATCCCACGCAGCATGACGAGGTGCGTTTCGTTGACGAGCTCGCCGTCGCCGATGACGCGCTGGCCCTTCTTGATGGCGATGACGGCGTCCTTCACCGCGTCGCCCGCGAGCCGGCGGCGAAGGTCCGTCTCCGCGATGTTGATGGTCAGGCTGGGGCGCACGAGCCGCTTGGCGATTCTCAGCACCGCGCGGCGCTGCACCGCCGGGGCCTCCGGCATCACGTTGCCGGGCACGGAGGCGAACCGGTCCTGCTCCTGGTGCGCCTCCCGCATGTCCACCACCTGGGCGGCGCCCGCGGGCAGCGTCTCCTCGTTCTTGTGCTGCACGTCGCGCACGGTGAGGCCCTGGGGCGCCTCACGCACCAGCTCATCCCGCGAGCCGGCCACGTACACCTGGCTGCCGTCCGCGCGGTAGGCCCGGTCGAGCAGCACCAGGGTGGCGGTCTCCGCCTCCTCCGAGAAGCCGTTGGCGACGAGCGCCTGGAAGTCCTCCGACTCCAGCCCCGCGTCCCGCTGGCCGATGAGCTGCTCCTGGAACCGGGCCTGCATCTCCTCGCGGTCGCGGCGCTGGCGCTCCAGGGCCTCCGGGGTGAGCGGCGCGGGGCGGCGGCGCCTGGCCTGGCCCTCCTCCTGCGGAGTCTCCTCGGCGCGGGCGTCCTTCTCCTCCTCCAGGTGCTCGCGCGCGGAGGCAAAGGCCGCGCGCACGGACGTGCGCAGGTTGCCCACCACCGCCGGGTTGAGGTCGTACACCGGGCGCACGGCGCTCCGGGCCTCGCGGCGGCGCTGCTCCGTCATCGACTGGTGGACGATGTCGTAGTCGCGCGCGGCCTTGAAGCCGGCGGGCGAGTTGGCCCGGAAGGGCTTGCCCAGGTTCTCCTCGGTGAGCGCCGGAATCTGCTGGCTGTAGAGCCCCGGGGAGATGACGAAGCCCGCTCCCACGGAGACGACGAGCAGCAAGAGGGCCTGCACGACGCGCCGGCCCCACTCCCCACGCCGCCCGAGCCCCAGGCGGACCGCGAGCGCGTCCAGCGGACTGGGCCCGGGGGTTGGTGATTCGGGATCGGCCATGGGGGAACTCCTACCCTGCGAAGACGTCAGGCTCCCTAGAAGGAAGCAGCGACGGGGAAAATTCGTGAGGGTGGGACAGCCGCCGCCTGGACGCCAGTTCGCTCTGCGAAATTTGCGGGTAAGCCAACAGGCAGCAGTGTAGGCCACCCAACGACTCCACCCCCGTCCCGGCGCAAGGCTGGGAGCGGGGGTGGTGGGTGCGGCGTCACGACTTCAGGACTCCGAGCCTTCCGCCGGAGGGGCGGCGGCCTGGGCCTCCTTCTGGGCGGCCTCGGAGCGCTCGTAGGCGCGGATGACCTCCTGCACCAGGGGGTGGCGCACGACGTCCACGTCGGAGAACTCCGAGAAGTGGATGCCTTCGATGTTCCGCAGCACGGAGCGCGCGTGGTTCAGGCCGGACAGCTTGCCCGTGGGCAGGTCCACCTGGGTCACGTCGCCAGTGATGACCGCCTTGCTGTTGTAGCCCAGGCGGGTGAGGAACATCTTCATCTGCTCCACGGTGGTGTTCTGCGCCTCGTCGAGGATGACGAAGGCGTCGTTGAGGGTGCGGCCGCGCATGAACGCGAGCGGCGCGACCTCCACGACGCCCTGCTCCACCAGGTGCTGGGCGCGCTCCACGGCCATCATGTCGTGCAGCGCGTCGTAGAGCGGGCGCAGGTACGGGTTCACCTTCTCCGCCAGGTCGCCGGGGAGGAAGCCGAGCTTCTCACCGGCCTCCACGGCGGGGCGCGCCAGGATGATGCGCTTGACCTTGCGCTCCTGGAGGAAAGCGACCGCCATGGCCATGGCGAGGTACGTCTTGCCGGTGCCGGCGGGGCCCACGCCGAAGACGATGTCGTGGGCGCGGATGGCGTCCACGTAGCGCTTCTGCGCGATGCTCTTGGGGGCGATCTGCCGGTTGCCGGAGCTCTTGAGGACGGTGCCGAGCATGACCTCCTGCAGCGACTCCGAGCCGCGGCCCAGGACCTTGATGGCCTGCTCCACGTCCTCCCGGTAGACGGTGCGCCCGGCGCGGATCATCTCCTCCAGGTTCTCCACCAGACGCACGGCGAAGGCGACCGCGTCCGCGGGCCCCGAGAGAAGCAGCTCCGTACCGCGCTGCCCCACCCGGACCCCCAGGCGCCGCTCCATCAGCTTGAGGTTTTCGTTCTGGTTTCCGCAAAGGGCCTGGGTCGTCTCGTTGTCACGGACGTCCACCTTGGCGGAGGTGGGGGTGGTTTCAGCGCGAGCTGCGGGCACTTCCAGCGTGGCGGGATTTCGCAATGCGCGTCATTCCTCGTTCAGTGATCGCTCGCCCTCAATTTAACGCCGCCCCTCCCCCCTCGCCCGCCATCTCTCGACGGCGAGCCTGCCCGCGGGCTAGCGCACGGGCGGTAGGAGGATGAACTGCCGGGCGGCCGTGCGGCGGTAATAGTACTCCTCCCGCCACGGGTAGCGCAGTTCCTCCGGACCCAACAATCCGGCATCCACCAAAGCATCCAACCGTTCGGGGAGGGTTCCCTTCTCCAACTGGAACACCTCCAGCGCGGCCTCGATGCGGACGCGCTGCGCGTGGGCAATCTGACGCTGGGCCGCGGGATCCCCCAACCGGGAGGCGCCGGGCTCGTGCCCGCTGCCCCCGACCCAGCGGGACGCGATGAAGGCCAGGCCCGCGATGACCGCCATGGTCACCGCGATGCGGCCCAGGGGGCCAGCCACCCGGGCGAGGAAGCGGGTGTCCTCCGGCACGGGCGCGCGGCCCTCCGGGTCGATGGCGCGCACGTAGTCGCCCTTGACCAGGTTGTAGAGCGCCTTGCAGGTCTCGAACTCGCCCAGGCCGCAGAGGTCCACCATGCGGCGCAGGTCGCGCCCCACGGCGATCTCCTCGTAGACGTGGCGCTCCGACGGACCGATGACGCCCAGCTCTCCGCCCTCGTCTGCGTGGGCGCGGGGCGGCGGGAGCGCCTTGACGCGCTCGAAGGTCATGTCGTCGCGGTGGATGCGCTTCCGGATGACGGGCCACTCGTCCACCATCCGGAAGCCCTCCATCAGCACCGTCTCCGCGCGCAGCGGGGTGATGCCTTCGGGGCCGGGCTCCACGGGCTCCTGGATGAATTCGTAGGTGCCCGCCTTCCAGGTGAAGAGGCGGTAGAGCGTCTCCGTCACCTGGAGCTGCGCCATCTGCTGGAAGCGCTCCGCGGTGAGGGCGTGGCTCTGCACCAGCACGTCGCCCAGCCGCTTGAGGGTGCGCTTCTGGACCTCCAGCGCGGCCTCCAGTTGCGTCTCCGTGATGATCTCGGCGCGCACCAGCATGGCGCCGATGAGCTCCTTGCGCTTCCGGGTGAGGCTTTCGGCCTTGATGATGTGGCCGTCCTGGAAGCCGACGCGCACCTCCTGGTCCTTGTTGCGCAGGTGGAGCGTGCCCGTCTTCTGCTGCTGGCCAATCAGCTGCAGGATGTCACCGATGCCGAAGTCCTTGAGGGTGCCCTTGAGGGCCATGGCTCAGGCCTCCCCCCGCTGATGGCGGCGCAGGCCGCGCAGGGTCAGCAGGTAGACGAAGAAGAGGACCGTGCCCGCGGGCACGAGCTTGAGGTACAGCGGCGCGTCGCCGTAAGGCGTGCGGACGAGGCCCCGGTGGAGCACCAGCGCGGCCACGGCGAAGCTGAACAGGAAGGCATAGAGGGCGCCCCGCACCGGCAGGCCCGTGCCCACGTGGCCCGCGCCGGACACCAGGCTGCCCAGCGCGTACGTCACGCGCTTGGTCCAGGCATGGTGGCGGTCCACCTCGCCCTGCTTGCGCGAGCGGAACTCCTTGGGCACCTGGCTCTTGCGCGCGTAGACGTGGACGCACTGGCCGCACATCGCGCCGCCCACGGACAGGTCCTTGTCGCAGCGGAGGCAGACGGCGTTTCCGCACCGCTCACAGCCGCGCGAGGCCTTCATGCGCCAGGAGGCTTCCCCGAAGACGGCGACGAGCGCCGCGAGCGCCGCGGTCAGCCCCCAGCCCACCGGGCCCGCCGGCAGGATGGGTGACAGCCACCGGCCCACCTGGTCCTCCACGCGGGCGCCCTCCTGGGTGCCGTCCGCCAGGCCCATCCAGTCGCGCTCCGGCACCGTTGGCGCCAGCAGCAGGAGGTTGAGCAGGGGGCGGTCCTCCGGCGGCGGATCCCGGCGCAGGAGCGAGTTGTCCAGGGCCTGCGCCTGGGCGATGGCGGAGGTGGAGCGGTCCAGCTCCTTGCCCAGCTGATCATCCGGCAGGAGCCGGGCCCGGCGCCGGTACACCTGCCCCAGGTTGTAGTGCGGCGCCGCCATGGACGGATCCGCCTTGGACGCCTGCGTGTAGAGGAGCACCGCGCCGTCCACGTCGCCCAGACCCATCAGCGCGTTGCCGAAGCGCGTGAGCATCCGCGCGTCGCCTGACTTGAGGGCGGAGGCGGCCTTGAAGTCCGCCCGCGCCTCTTCCAGCAGGCCCCGGCGCGCTTCGTACCAGGCGAGCGCACCCAGCTCCTGGAAGCGGGCGGTGCGTGCCTCCGCGCGAGCGCGCACGCGGGCCGCCGCGCCCTCCGCGGACAGGCCCCCGCGCTCCAGGAGATAGACGTCCTCCGCGGGCGTGCCGGCGAACACGGTGAAGCGCGTCAGCGTCCCCGCGGCGAGCGGCATCACGCCCAGGCCCATCAGCAGCACGGCGGCCACCCAGCGCTCGGCGCGGCCCACGTACAGCGCGACCGAGGCGAAGAGCAGGAGCAGCACCGGCACCAGGCCCGCGCCCAGCACCGCGGGCAGCGCCAGGAGCATCACGCCCAGGAGCCCGGACTGCCAGTGCGTCACCGCCCGGGGGAACAGGTGGTGGAAGTCGTGAAGCGCGTAGCGGATCCGCCGAAGGAAGAGCACCGCGACCACCGCCACCGCCGTGGCCGCCCACGCCGCGAGCACCAGCACGCCCAGGTCCGTGAGCGCGGGCCGGCGGTAGCGGGCGTCTCCGAGCAGCGTCACGAGGGCGGTCTTCCACTCGCCCAGCCCGCGCGGCACGTTCAGCGGATCCTCCACCACGTACGTCTCCGCCCGGGCGAAGCGCGCGGCGGGCAGCCCGGGCGACAGGGCCACGGCCACGTCCAGGAGCGCGAGCGCGCCCTTCAGGTCCCCGGCGCGACGGCGGACCCCGGCCTCGCGCACGAAGCCCATGCTCAGGGGTTCCAGGTCGGAGGCGAGCACCTCCTCGCGCAGCGTGAGCAGCTCCTTCTGGGCGGCTCCCGCCGCGGCCAGGTCGTTGCGGGAGCGGGCCGCCTTCCACTTCTCCCAGACGGCCAGCAGCTCCGCGTCCGTCACCTTCGGCGCCATCACCGGGGTGACGGCGCCGAAGGTGACGGACGCGGAGCTGCTGGC
>NZ_RAWN01000073.1:0-41758 GCF_003668895.1 Corallococcus sp. AB045 | reverse complement strand
CCCACCACCCGGCCTCCGAACGCGCCGTTGCCCAGGTCCATGTCCATGTCCAGCGTGCGGCCCAGCGGGTCCTCTCCCGGCCAGAAGCGGCGCGCCGCCTCCGCGTTGATCAACACCGCGCGCCCACCCGCGCCCCGGTCCTCTGGCAGCAGCCCCCGGCCGCGCAGCACGGGCACCCGCAGCGCCTCCAACGCGCCCGGCGTGACGATGCGCATGCTGGCCTGCCAGGGCTCCGTGCCCGGCGCCACCGGCCGCTGCGGGTCTCGCACCGCGAGCGTCCACCGCTTCCCTTCCATGGGAACTGCATTCACCGCGCCCGCCACGGTCACTCCGGGCAGGCCCCGCAGCCGCTCGAGCAGCCCGTCGTAGAAGGCCGCGGGCGCCGCGCTGCCCATCGCGTAGTGGATGGGTGGCAGGCTCAGCTTCACCGTCAACACGCCCTCCGGCTGGAAGCCCGGGTCGACCCTCCGCAGGTGCACGAAGCTGCGCAGCAGCAGCCCCGCGCTCACCAGCAGCAGCACCGCCAGCGCCGTCTCCGCCACGATGAGCGCCGCGCGGGTGCGGTGGTGGTGCGCGGCGCCGCCCGCGCCCTCGCCCGCGGTCCGCAGCACGCGCGCCAGCTCCACCCGCGACGTCTGCCACGCCGGCACCAACCCGAAGAGCAGCGTGGTGAACACCGACAGGCCCGCGGTGAACGCCAGCACGGTGCCATCGAGCGACACCTCGTCGATGCGCGGGATGTCCCTGGGCCCGAACGCCGCCAGCGCATCCAGCGCCCACATCGCCGCGAGCAGCCCGGCCCCTCCACCCAGCACCGACAGGAGCGCGCTCTCCATCAGCAGCTCCCGCGCGATGCGCCCCCGGCTGGCGCCCAACGCGAGCCGCACGGACGTCTCCGCCTCGCGCGACGCGGCCCGCGCCAGCAGCAGGTGCATGAGGTTGGCGCACGCGATGAGCAGCACCAGCCCCACCGCGCCCAGCAGCAACAACAACGAGGGACGCACCTGGCCCAGCAGCACGTCGCGCAAGGGCTCCACGCTCGCGCCCATGTCCGCGTTCGTCGCCGGATACCGCGCCGCCAGGCTCCGCGCGACCGCCGCCGCGTCGGCCCTCGCCTGCTCCAGGCTCACGCCGGGCCCCAGCCGCCCATACACCTCCAGCCAGTGCGCGCCGCGCGCCTCCGGCTTCGTCATGGACTCGTCCTGGGTGAGCGGCGTCCACAGCTCCGCGCGCGACGGGAAGTCGAAGTCCGGCGCCATCACGCCCACCACCGTCCAGGGCAGCGGGCCGCCCAGGCTCACCGTGTGCCCCAGCACGTCGGGGCTGCCGCCGAAGCGGCGCTGCCAGAGCGCATGCGACAGCACCGCGACCTGGGGCGCCCCCGGCGCGTCATCCCCGGCCTGGAGCGCGCGGCCCAACTGCACGCGGGGCCCCAACACCTGGAAGAACCCGGCCGTCACCATCGCGGTCTGCACCTTCATCGGCGAGGCCTCCGTCCGGTCCGCCCCGAGCGTCACCATCGCGGGCGCTACACCGGCGAGCCCCTCGAAGGCCCGCGTCTGTTCGCGCAAATCCAACAGGTCCGGCGGCGACGTGGGCCCCGGCCCCTGCCGGCCCACGCTGAACAGCCGCACGAGCCGCGCATCGTCACGCAGGGGCAACGGCCGCAGCAGCACCGCGTGCACCACGCTGAAGATGGCGACGTTGGCGCCAATGCCCAGCGCCAGCGTGGCCACCGCCACAAGGGTGAAGGTGGGGCTGCGACGCAGTCGCCGCAGCGCGAGCAGGAGGTCTTGGAGGAGGAGAGCCATGGCGGACGCCGTTGAGCATGGCGCATGCCAGGGAGCCCGGACAGCCACGCCCAGGCGACAGGGCGGAGGAACTGACCGGCGCTGGGAATCCGCGTCCCGCTTCCGGACACGCGCACGTGCCTTCATGCGGCGCTGACGCGAAAAAAGAACGGGAGGGCATCCGCACGGGCGCCCTCCCGTTGCTGTTTCAGCAGGGCATCAGCTCGCGCGCGATCGCTTGCGACGGGTGGCCAGCGCGACGAGCGCCAGCCACGCGAGCGGCGCCACCGGGGCCGCGCCGCAGCCGCAGCCGGAGTCGTCCTGGGGCAGGGGATTGTTCGTGCCCGCGTCCGGGGTCCCCGTGCCGGCATCCGGCTCACCCGCCTCGCAGCTTCCGTCCCCGACACAGACCGTCACCGTGGCCTCGGCGGTCGCGCCCTGCGTGTCCACCACCACGAAGCGCACGGTGTGCGGGCCCGGAGAAAGGCCCGTGGTGTCCCAGAGGGCAGGCGCGCCACCGAAGTAGAAGCGGTTGTCCGAATTGACGTCCGTGTAGACCTGCGTGCCGTCCACGTAGAACCCGGCGCCGGTGCAGCCCACGTCGTCCTCGCACTCGCCGAAGAACTCCGCCGTGGCGCCGGACACTCGCTCGCCCTGGGTGGGGCGGATGAGGATGGCGCGAGGCGGCTCATCCGCCTTCGTGGTGAGGGTGAAGGCCTGTTCCGCGTCCGGCGACACACCGTTGGCCGCCCGCACGCGCACGTCCACGGTGCCCGCCGCCGACGGCGTCCAGGTGATGAGGCCGGTGGCCGCGTCAATGCTCATGCCCTGCGGCACCGTGCCCTCCAGCGAATACGTGGGCTGCGGCCGGCCCACCGCCTCCACGTCGTAGCGGTAGGCGCTCCCCGCCACGGCGGTGGTGACGGGCGTGGAGGAGATGGTGGGCTGGAGCGGTTCGTCATCCACCTCCACGGCTTCCAGCGTGCGCGCGTCCAGGCCGGGCATGGCGAGCGTGATGGTGGCCGTGCCGTCCACGTTGTCCGCGTCCTGCGCCGCCCGGAGCGTGACGGTCTGAGGCGTGTTCCAGTTGGACGTCGTGAACGTGAGCGTGGACGCGGAGGTCACGGTGAGGTCCGGATCCCCCTGCGTGGCCGCCACGGTGACGGTGACGTTCGACGAGGGCCTCAGGGACAGGGACACGTCGAAGGTGGCGGTGCCGCCCTCGGGCACGGTGAGCCGGGTGGTGGACAGCACCAGCCGGGCCGAGTTGGTGTCGATGGTGGTGGCCACCACCGACTCGGTCGTCAGTCCCTCCGAGGCCACGGTGAAGGTGGCGACGTCCGCATCCGCGTCCGCGTCCTCCACCGCCTCGAGCACCACGACCTGCGGCGCGCTCCAGTTCGCGGTGGAGAAGGTGAGGGTGCCACCGCCTGTCAGGCGCAGGTCCTCGGAGCCGCCCATGGCTCGCGCCACGCTCACCGTCACGGGCGCGGTGGGCGCCTGGGCCAGCCGCACGGTGAAGGCCGCGCGTCCGCCCTCCATCAGGCGCAGGTTGAGCCCGGACACGACCAGCTTCTGACCGGTGGCCGTGGGCGTCACCCGGCGCACCACGCCGTTGGTGTACCCCAGCGCGTAGAGCGCGCCATCCGGCCCCACGCTCATGTCCACGTTGGCGGAGAAGCCCGTCCCCCACTCGTCCACCGTCGCCACCGAGTTGTCCGCCGCCAGCGTGGCGCGCGTCACCTGGGCGCTGTTGAAGTCGCCGAAGAAGTAGTTGCCGCGGTACTCCGCCGGGAAGAGGGTGGCGTCGTAGAAGACGCCGCCGGTGATGGAGCCGCCCAGCGCCTGCGTCGTCGCGTTGCCCCCGCCGCTGGTCGCGTCCGGCAGGCCCGGCTGGGCCACGGTGAAGGTGGTGGTGGTGGGCGCGTTGTTGGCGCTGGCGACGTAGAACTCGCCGTTGAAGCTCGCGACCCCCACGCCTTCGAGCGTGAGCTTCTCCCCCTTGCGGAAGCCGTGCGGCGTGGCGGTGGTGAACGTGGTGATGCCCCCGCTGCGCACCGCGCCCGTGGCGGTGAGGTTGCGTGAGTCAACCGAGTTGGTGCGGTACTTGATGACGGGGGTGATGGAGTCGTTCCCGACGGGCTGGTTGTTCTCGTAGTCGTTGTAGCCGGCGTGGCTGCGCCGGGTCACGACGAGGACCTGCTCGTAGCCGTCTCCCACGTCGTTGACCCACAGGAGTCCGGTGGTGGGCTGGAACGTGAAGGTGAACGGGTTTCGCAGGCCGCGCGCCCAGATGTATTCGTTGTTGGGGCCCACGCCGTCGTTGAACGGGTTGTCATTGGCGGGCGTGCCGTCCAGGTTGGCGCGGCCCACCTTGGCCGCCAGCGACGTCAGGTCCGCGTCCACGCCGGAGCCGTTGCCCAGGTCGCCAATGGCCCAGTACAGCTTCCCGTCCGGCCCGAAGCCAAGCCCGCCGCCGTCGTGGTTGTTGCCCGCCGTGGGCAGCCGCGTGACGACCTCCGTGCGCGCGATGCCCGTGCCGTTGGAGTCCGTGTAGCGGACGATGCGCTGCTCGGAGGCGGAGACGGTGACGAAGAAGTAGACGTACCGGTTGACCACGTAGTTCGGGTCGAACGCGATGCCGATGAGGCCACACTCGCTGTTGGTGTGGACCGCGGGCTCCGTGGCGAACGTGCGCGTCACCAGCGTGGAGGTGCCGGGCTGCGTCTCCAGCACACCGTCCTTCATGGCCACCGTCCGCACGACGCCGTTCTTCAGCGTGACGAACAGGCGCCCTGAACCATCCGGCGCCCACGCCATGCCGGTGGCGGGGGTCAGGCTGGTGGACGAATAGCTCGTTTCCACGAAACCAGCCGGTACGGCGGCCCGGGCTGGCGCGGACATCATCAGGAACAACAGTGAGGCCATGAGGGGGGTACGCATGGCCCCGAACCTACCGTACCTGGAGTAGGGCCCGGTGCCCTACCCGGAGGACCCCCTACCGCGTCGCGGTGAAGCTCCGCTTGATGTGGCACTTCACGCTGTTGTCCTCGGAGGAGAGGAGCTCCAGATCATACGTCCCCTCAATGACGGACCTGTCGGTGGCCGACCGGGGCGAGGGCGCGGCCACCGTCGAATCGATCCGGACGGTGCGCCTGACGCTCTTTTCGGTGAGGTACTGCGCGGTGGAGAAGTAGAGCCGCCGTGCGGGCTCACCCTCGTAGTAGGCCGACAGCGTCTCGTCGCCGAACTTCGCCGTGACGTAGCTGTCGGACAGGGTCAGCACGAGCGGTCCCTGTGGCAGGCCGAACCCCAATGCCTCGCATCCCTCGCCCGGAGGCGATGAGTCCGCGAACTGGAGCGTGTAGGTGCCCGCGATGGCGCATCCCTCCTCACATTCAGGAACGCCGCTGCTACAGCCCGGGTTCCCCATGCCGCTGCCCATCGTCATCATGCCCACGGCGAGCAGCACGGGGATGCGGAGGAACGTCACGGCCTTCGGGGAACGGGCGCTGCGCGAGGACTCGATGTGCATGAAGGACTCCAGGTGGAACGGGCGGGCGTCAGACTAGCCAACGCCTGCCCTGGTCCGCACCTGGGGTCCGTGGTGTTTCACATCACGACATCGTGCGTCACAGCGTGACGTTGCCGGACACCACCTCGGTGAACTTGCAGGGGATGTCGCTGGAGAGCGTGGCGCAGGTGGACGGCTGCGCCGGGGTCCACGTGGTGGCGTTGAGCTTGATGGCCGCCTGCGAACGCTGACGGTAGACGCCCGCCGCGTAGGGCGTGGGGTTCGCCGTCTGGCCACCGAAGTCCGTGTTCGTCTCCGGCCAGCAGCTGCGGCTGCCCGGCACGGCCGTCCAGGTGACCGTGCCCGTGCTGCTCACCGACTTCTGCTCCACGGTGGAGCAGATGTAGATGATGGGGTAGTCCTGGTCGCAATCCCAGGCAGACGCCTGGGCGCTGATGGGACCCCCAATGTCATACGTGTAGGGCTTCGTCGCTTCGACCACGCAGGTCGTGCCGGGGATGGCCTTCGTCACCTGGGACTGGACCTGCGCGATGTCGCCGCCGGTGGAGTCCGGCTCCGTTGTTTCCGGCGCGGGGCCACAGGCGCTGAACGCAAGGGCCACCACGGCGAGGCTGCACGTCTTGAGCTTGAACATGTGGGGTGTCTCGGGGGAAATGAACCTGACGCGCTGTCACCGCCCACCGTTTGAATCCCATGCATCAACATGGTTTCCAGGTGAGCAGTGACTAGCTTGCCAGCAAGGTAAATCCGTTCATCCCCTGCCGTCCACCCACGCGCGGTGCAGGAGCGTGGGCAGGACACCCCGTGAACTCAGGGCTTGCGGGACGCCACGGCGGGCGCGGCGCTCATCGCCTGGCTGAGCTTCCGGGAACCTTCCGAGAAGGCGCCGCGTGCGATCTCCTGCCCGGAGGTGCCGAGCACCTGGGCGAACACGTGGTCGAACCCCTTCTCCAGGCCCATGGACTTGTGGGGCTCACCCTTGGAGTCCGCGACCATGTAGAGCGACGAGTCCAGCTCGGCGGGCGGTGCCTCGCCCTTCTGGCGGTACAGGTCCTTCATGGCGGCGAGCGACTCGTTGTGGCTCTTGCGGATCTCCCCGCGCGCCATACCCTTGAAGAGGCCCGGGACGTCGCGCAGGTCCACGTGGATGACGACGATGGGCTTCTTCTCACGCACGTCGTAGATGAACTGGGAAGCGCGCTGGCGCAGCTCCTCCTTGGTGCCCTTGTTGGCATACAGCACCAGGGTGGGACGGCCCTGCCCGATGGGGACCTCCTTGCCGAACACGTCCTTGAGTTCAGCGGCGCTGGCCGGGAGAGCTCCCAGCAATCCGAGCAGGCAGGTCAGCAGGGCGGTCTTCTTCATGCAGTGGCTCCGAAGGGTGAAGAATCGCATCGGGTCCACAAACATCGTCACCCCCACCCTGAATCCCGACGGATGAATTCAATCCGTCTCTTGTGAAGAGGGGCCGACGTAGCGAGCCCTGGGGCGCAGCAGGTGTCCCTGCTCCCGCTGCTCCAGCACGTGGGCCACCCAGCCCGCCGAGCGCCCCACCGCGAACACCGTCGCCGCGGCGCCCTTCGGCAGCCCCAGCGCCTCCGCCAGCATCACCAGCCCCACCTCCATCGAAGGCGCGGGATGTCCCGCGTCGCGCATCACGTCCACCAGCGCGGAGCCCACGCGCACCGCTCGCGCATCCGGGCGCAGCGCCCGCGCGGCCTGGATGAGCGGGGGCGTGCGCGGGTCTCCCTGGGGATACAGCCGGTGGCCGAAGCCCGGCACCGATTCGCCCCGGTGGACGTACGTGTCCACCACCTCCTTCGCCCGCTCCGGACGGCCCACCTCCGTGAGCAGCGCCTCCACGCGGTCGCACGCGCCCCCGTGCTTCGCTCCGGAGAGCGCCGCCATCGCCGCGCCCACGCACGCGTACAGGTCCGCGCCGGAGGATGCCGTCACCCGGGCGGCGAACGTCGACACGTTCAGCTCATGGTCCGCGCAGAGCACCAGCGCCTGGTTCAACGACGCCGGGGCGTGTGATGAGCGGGCGTCCCACGCGTGCGCCAGCGAGTCCGCCACCGTCCGTTCCCTCAGGGCGGGGCCTACGCGCTCCGGCGCCCGGGCCGCGCACACCCACGCCGCCAGGTGACGCAGCAGTCCCCGGGCCCGCGCGAGCTCCTGGTCCGGTGGTGCCGCGAAGCGCCCCGTGTCCCGTGCGCCCAGCAGGGACACCAGCGTCGCCAGCACCTTCGCGGGAGGCGTGCCCTGGGGCAGGAGCGCCGCCAGCGCGGAGGGCGGGAAGGGCGCTCGCGGCGCGGGCCACGTCGTGTCCCGGTGTTTCGGCAGCACGCCGGACCAGAGCAGCTCCGCCACGTCCTCGAAGGCGCGCCCCTTCGTGGCCAGCTCCACCGCGGAGTGGCTTCCCCGGTACGCCAGGCCCTTGGCCTCCACGCGCGACACGGCGGAGTCGATGACGGGCTCGCCCCAGCGCAGCGCTCCCGCCGCCACCGCCGCGTGTCCCGCCCTCGCGTCGTGGCGGACCTTCAGCCGCTCCAGGTCCGCGCGTGCGTAGCGGTTCTCCTTCGTTCCCTGCACCGGCACGCACCGCACCAGTCCCCGGCTCACGTAGGTGTAGAGCGTCGCGAGCTTCACGCCGAGCAGCGCCGCGGCCTCGCTCGCCGACACCAGGGCTTCCTCCCGCTCAGGTCGATGGTCGAATCGAGATTGAGAGCGTCCACCGCGGCGTCTATCCATGCTCCACCCACCTCCTGGAATCAGAGTGTCGGCGCGGCGCGCAGCCGCTGTCGACGTGTCTTTCCTCATGGACGCGTGGAGCCCCGAACCCTGGAGGACATGCCATGCAGGTGGACTTTGGCCGCACGTCGGAGGACTACGCCCGGCACCGCGCCGGCTTCCCGGAGGCCTTCTTCGAACGACTCATCCGTGAGGGCGTCTTTCATCCGGGCCAGCGCGTGCTCGACCTGGGCGCGGGCACGGGCACGCTCGCGCGGGGACTGGCGAATCGCGGGGGCGACGTCACGGCGTTGGACCTCTCTGCGTCCATGTTGGATTCGGCCCGCCGGCTCGCGAGCGACGAGGGGCTGTCCATCGACTTCCGCGTGGCTCCGGCGGAGCGGACCGGCCTGCCTTCGGAGTCCTTCGGGCTCGTCACCGCCGGCACGTGCTGGCATTGGTTCGACCGCGCCGCCGCGGCCCGCGAGGCCTTCCGGGTGCTGGCGCCGGGAGGACGGCTGGTCATCGCGCACTTCGACTGGCTGCCTTTGCCGGGCAATGTCGTGCAGGTCGTCCACACGCTCATCGATACATTCAATCCCTCGCAGGTCGCGCCCTACGTCGAATTCGGACACGACGCCGGCATCTACCCGCGCTGGTTCCAGGACGTCGCCACCGCGGGCTTCACCGGCCTGGAGTCCTTCTCCTTCGACACCGTCGTCCACTACTCCTACGAGGCCTGGATGGGGCGGGTGCGCGCCAGCGCCAAGGTGGGCCCGGTGCTCTCCGCGGAGGAGGCCGCCCGTTTCGATGTCGCGCACGCGGAGCTCCTCGCGGAGCGTTTCCCCCAGGCGCCGTTCGCCGTGCCGCACCGCGTGTTCGCGCTGGTGGCCACGCGTTGAGTGACAGAAGTGGAGGCCCGCGGTGTTCAAACCGCCAGCACTTCGCTGGAGGCCAGAGACCATGGGCATCACACTGGACCGTCGCTCCCTCATCCAAGCCAGCCTGGGGCTGACCGGAGGGCTCGCGCTCCTCCGGGGCGCTCCCGCCGCGGCGGCCGGACAGCCGTCCACGACCGCCTCGTCCACCGAGGAGCCCCGGCCCTGGTGGGAGCTGGGGCTGATGGCGGACCCCATCATGGAGAGCCAGCTCCTGCACTTCCTGGCTGGGACCTACAGCGCGCAGGCGGACATCAGCGAGGTGCTGGACACCGCGACCCGCATCGTCGCGGGGGATGACTGGAGCTGGCCCAATGAGTGGGTCCGCACCGCCGACCGCATCCGCGCCATGGGCGACGTGAGCCTGTCCCGCCGTCATCCCATCAGCGCGGGCAATGCCTACCTGCGCGCCGCCAACTACTACCGCGCCGCGCTCATCCACCACCCCGAGCCCAGCCACCCGAGCGTGGTCGCCACCGGGCGCAAGGCGGTGGAGGACTACAACAAGGCGCTCCCCCTGCTGAAGATACCGGGCACGCCCGTGCGCATCCCGTACGAGGGCACCACGCTGCCCGGCTACTTCTTCCGCGCCCCGAGCGCCCGGAGCATCGCGCCGCTGCTCATCTTCCAGCAGGGCCGCGACGCGTGGCCGGAGGAGTCCAAGTACGTCATCGACGCGGCGCTCGCGAGGGGCTACCACTGCCTCATCGTGCACGCGCCCGGCCAGGGCATGGCCATCCGCGAGCAGGGGTTGCCCTTCCGTCACGACTGGGAGCAGGTCATCCGCCCGGTGGTGGACTTCGCCCTGTGCATCGCGGGCGTGGACTCACGGCGCATCGCGCTCCTGGGCTGGAGCATGGGCGGAGCGCTGGTGCCGCGCGCCGCCGCGTTCGAGCGGCGCATCAAGATCCTCATCCCCAACCCGGGCGTCCTCAACTGGGGCGAGTCCTCCTTCGAGCAGTTCAACATGTACTTCCCGGAGCTGATGCCGCTGCTGGACAGCAACCCCCAGGCCTTCGACGCGGCCATGGCCCAGCTGATGGAGCAGGTATTCCTCTACCGCTGGTACATGAAGGACGCGATGTCCAAGCACGGCGTGAGCACGCCGTCGGCCCTGCTCTTCGAGCTGCGCCGGTTCAACAACGAGCCCATCGTCCACCGCATCCGCTGCCGCACGCTGGTGATGGACGGCACCGCCGAGGCGTTCTCCCAGGGGCAGGCCCGGCTGCTCTTCGACGCGCTGGAGTGCCCGAAGGACTACATGCTCTTCACCACCCAGGACACGGGGCTCTTGCACTGCCAGGAGGGCGCGCAGGCCGTGGCCAACCACCGCATGTTCGACTGGCTGGACGAGTACCTCTGAGGCTCAGTCCAGCACGCCGCTGGACTCCCCACCGAACAACACGAACTCCGCCTCTTCCAGCGTGGAGAACGCCCGGCCATGGCGCTTCAGGTAATGGGAGAGGCGGATGGCGAGTCCATCACCCATCAGCATGAAGTCCCGCACGAGCGCGCCGTCGCGGGGCATGCGCGTCCAGTGCTGAAGCTCGCCGGCCACCAGCGCATAGGTGCCTCCGAGCCGCGCTTCCTGTTCGAGGATGTGCTTCACCGCCGCGGCCTCACGCTGCCAGGCCTGGGTCTTCCGGGCCTGTCGCCGCGTCATCGCAGGTTGCTACCCAGCACGGCGCGGAAGACGGCCTCCACCTCCTGCGCGTCCACGCCCAGCTCACGGGCCCACGCCCGGCGCACGGCGAGCAGCGCCTCCGTGCGAGCGGGCTCGTTCCCGGTCTTCTGGGCGCGCCGCTGACGGCGGGCCAGCTCCTCGCGGCGGGCGAGCAGCTCCACCAGTTCGCGGTCGAGCGCATCGATGTGCTCGCGCGGCTCGCGGGGCGCAGGTGCTTCTGGCTCCAGCCCGGGCACGGCGACGCCCGAAGCCTCCGGCGCCTGCGCCACCGCGGGCGCTGCCTCCAGGTCGCGGTGGATGTCCTGGAGCGCGGCGAGCAGTTGCCCTCGCGCCTGCGTGGCGAAGGGATTCTCCTGCTGGATGGCGTTGAAGAGGTGGCCCGCGTCCGCGCGCACCGTCTCGATGGTGCGCGACAGCGCCTTGAAGCTGGCCGGCGCGAAGGGCACGTCCGCCGCCGCGCCGGAGTCCACCATCCCCTTGGCCACGAAGAAGGTGAGCGCATGCGTGCGCGCCATCACCTCGTCATGTCCCTCGGGCGTCTGCTCAATCACCTCGCAGCCCAGCCCCTCGTAGAAGCGCCGGGCGCGTGGGGCCGCTTCCGGATGCAGCGGGTTGGGGCAGAGCACGACGCGCATGGGGCGCTCGGCCATGGCCAGGCTCAAGGGGCCGAAGAGGGGATGGGTGCCCACCCAGGGCACCCGCGCGCCCAGCACCTCCGTCAGCGCCTCCACGGGCTTCACCTTCACGCTGCCCACGTCCAGCACCAGGTGCTCCGGCTTCAGGTGGGGCCGCAGCGAACGCAGCACGTCCCGCATCTGGGGCACCGGCACCGCCACCACCACCAGCTCCGCCCCTTCCAGCAGCTCACTCACCGAGTGCGCGCGGAGCGGCTCCGGGATGTCCGCCACCGGGTCCAGGGCGCGGTGCTCCACGCCTACCGCCTCCAGCAGTGTTCCCAGTGCGCGTCCAAAACGTCCGTATCCCACGAGTGCGACATGCGGCATGCGCCGGAGTCTACGCGGGCACGCGGCCAAGAAACGACCGCCGGGTCCCTCGTGAAGAGGGGCCCGGCGGGGGACGACTTGCCAGGATGGACGGCCGGGGACTACCGCTTGAGGACCATCTGCTCCGTGAGGCAGGAGTCCGTCTTCTCCGGGACGACG
Source organism: Corallococcus sp. AB045 (assembly GCF_003668895.1). NCBI lineage: Bacteria > Pseudomonadati > Myxococcota > Myxococcia > Myxococcales > Myxococcaceae > Corallococcus > Corallococcus sp. AB045. The sequence continues at coordinate 29,918 of NZ_RAWN01000073.1, read as the reverse complement.
AAGAAGGGCTGCTGGCGGCTCAGGCCCTGGGTGGTGCCCAGCCAGCCGTCGCCAATCTGCCCGGCGCCGTCGTACACCAGGGCCAGCCAGTCATTCTGCGACGCCGGGAAGAGGTCCACGCTGTCGGAGTCGCGGTTGAAGTTGTAGGCGAAGGACGCGGCCTGGATGGCGCCGCTGCCGTTGATGTCCAGGTTCGCGCTCGCGGTGCCCGTGCGCTGCACGCCGTTGATTCGCACGCCGATGCGGGCCAGGTCCGCCTCCGTGGTGGGGGCGATGGGCGCGAAGGCGGACACCTCGTTGACGGACGTCTCACTCACGGAGGCGACGCGGACGCGCGAGTAGTCCAGCACGTTGTCCACGCCGTCGATGCGCAGGCCGAACGTCTGGTACTCGTAGTTCATCACGCTCAGGTAGTTGGGCTTGTAGTTGGCGCCGTCGTTGCCGCCGTGCTGCAGGCCGATGTTGTGCCCCAGCTCGTGCATGAGGGTGCCGGCCTGCTGCAGCTCCGTGCCGCCCGGCGTGGACCAGCCGCCCAGCGTCACGATGAGGTCATGGGCGGGGATGCCGCGCGACAGGCCGCTGGAGGTCGTCGTGCCGTAGGTGTTCGCGAACAGGGCGTAGTGGAAGAAGGGCGCCCGGCGCGACTTGAAGTACTTGCTCTTGATGGTGTCCACGCCCACCCAACCGGTGTCCAGGTTGGAGATGGCGTCCGCGGCGGCGATCTGCGAGTCCAGCACCAGGTGCAGCGCGATGCCCGTGGTGCCGTTGGGGTTGGACACCGGAGCGTTGGCGAAGGCCGTCGTCACGCTGTCCAGCGCGCCCTGCGTGGGCTTGCGGTCCGCGTAGTAGTCCACCTCCACGAAGACGTCCTTCTTGAGCGGATTCGCGCCCCAGTAGCGCAGGTCCACGCCGCCGTAGCCGAACAGCTCCGCGAAGTCGCTGATGCGGTCGCCGTCCGTGTCGGAGCTGTTGGGGTTGGTGCCGTAGCGGGCCTCGGCCGCGTCACAGACGCCGTCGCCGTCGGAGTCCACGGCGTTGAGCGCGCACAGGTACACGGGCTGCACGGCGGAGACCTCATACTCGGTCCCGTCCTGCGTCATCGTCGTGTACTTGGGCCGGTGGTAGACGGTGACGGACCGGAAGCCCGCGCGGGAGTAGACGAGCCGCACCGCCTCCTCGCCGGACGCCGCGGTGATCAGCTGGACGTTGTTCTCACCGTGGCGGTTGCCGTAGGCGTCGAAGACATAGAGGCCGGACGAGTCCGTGGACTGGGTCGCGAGCCCGGTGCCACAGCCGGTGCCGCTGCAGGTGCCGGAGGCGACGATGACCGTCACGCCTTCCACGGCGCTGCCCGACGCGGAGTCGTAGATGTAACCGTAGACACACCCATTCAAGCCGACGAGACCCATGGAGGCCGTCAGCAGGCTCTTGTAGAACGTGGACATACTTCCCCCTCGGAGGAACCAGGGGTTGGCTTCTGTCGCCAACCGCCACATCTACGGCGCGCGCGGCGGATATTCTTTCGGGATTTATTTCCCGGCGGCGGCCTATCGGTTGAAGGGGTACTCCTGGATCCAATGGAAGCCCCGGTCCACCAACTGGAAAGTGGAGGCCTCCACCTTCTTGAGCCGGGCCTGGACGGAGGCGCCCCGGAAGACGCCTTCGACGACGAGGTGCCCCGCCTCCGGGCGGGACCACGCCAGCGTGAACGCCTCCGGGTCGTTCTCCCCGGGGTAGCTGTTCGCGGTGAGCTGGAGGCGCTGCTCCGGGGCGTCCGCCATGCGGAAGCGCTTGCCCGTGTCGTCCATGAAGCGCAGGGCCAACCGCTCCCGGGTGCCAATCAGCACGTAGCGCCAAGCCGTGGCGTCGCCCGCGAGCAGCGGCACGGCCTGTCCGTCGCGGGTGAAGGACTCCACCACGTAGACGCCGTGGAGCGGATGGCGCGGCGCGTCCTCTCCGTGGCTGGCCTGCCGCTCCAGCGCCTTGCTCGCGTCCGAATAGAGGACCCACCCCGCGAAGAGGACCTTCACCGCCCGGCTGCCGCGCTCCGTCCACGGGCGCGCGAAGGGCGTGCGGAACACCACCGGCCGGGTGGGCCGGTTGAGCACCAGCACGTTGGCGATGCGCTCCAGGTCCGGCAGGAGCAGGAACACGGACATCAGCAGGAGGTGGGAGGAATAGAGCTTCACCGGCACGTCGTACGCCAGGTTGAGCGCCACCACGTTGGTCATCACTGCGGCCACCAGCACCGCGCCGAGCGTCGTGGTGCGCCGGAAGAGCAGCAGCACCCCGCCCACCACCTCCAGGCCCCCCGTGAAGAGGTTGAAGCCCCGCGAGTAGCCCATGAAGGTCCACATCAGTCCCATGGGGGATGACTCGCCAAGGGGCTGCACCAGCTTCTCCGGGCTGGGGAAGGGGAACTGCATCCAGAGGACCTTCGACAGGCCGTAGGACACCAGCGTGTAGGCCAGGAAGTAGCGCAGGGCGATGCGCAGCAGGGCGTGCGCCGTCTCATGCCGCGTGGGCGTCCGGGCCCTCGCGGACCAGGCGGCGGTCACCAGGCCCGCGAGCGCGAGGAAGCACAGCAACTGGACATGGTTGTACGTCGTGTCCCCGCTGCCGTTGGGGAACACGGTGATGGCGGTGTCCAGGTGCAGGACGTGCTGGCCCACCCAGGGGACGAGGGCCTGCCACGCTTCGCGGTACGCGCCGCTGAGGCGTTGCGTGCCCGGCAGCATCCCCAGGGGGAAGGGGAGGACGTGGAGGAGGAGGTAGACGCTGGCGAACCGGAACGCGAGCCGCCGCGCGAGGCTCCACCCGGAGGTGGGCGCGGCCGGGGCCGGGCTGGTCGCATGCAACGCGGAGGATGTCTCGGCGGGGGACGCGGCTTCGGAGGGCGCGTGGGTCATGGAGCATGGAGCCTGGAGCCAGGGTGGCCGGGTTGACAGCGAGGGCTGTCTGTCTTATCTCAATTCCATCATGAGGCCCGTCACCATCCATGCCCTGCCGACCCTGAGCGCCTTCGCGCCGGCGGCGGACGTGCGCCTCGCCCCCCGTCACGAGGTCCTGCTCGATATTTGAGCAGGCGGACCGGAGTCCTCCGGTGCGCGCGTGGCTGGTTGCCCGCGCACCGTGAGCTCTGTCTCCGCCCGTCCCCTCCCTGGGGGTGCCTTCGTGTGTCCTCGCGCCATCCCGTGGCGGCCTGACGTGCCGCTCCGGCCCTGCGTGCGCGTGCGCACCTGAAGACAGCCACCGGTCCATTCCACTCATCCAACCGGCGTCTCAATCCAATACACACCCGCGGGCCTCGCTGCCCGGACGGGAACGGGAGTCTTCCATGTCTCGCACCACGCGCATCGAGCGGTATCGCAACATCGGCATCATGGCCCACATCGACGCGGGCAAGACGACGCTCACCGAGCGCGTCCTCTTCTTCACCGGCCGCATCCACTCCACGGGCGAGGTGCACGCGGGTTCCACGGAGATGGACTGGATGGAGCAGGAGAAGAAGCGCGGCATCACCATCACCTCCGCGGCGACGACTGCCTTCTGGCAGCCCCGGCACGGGCGGGAGGCGGGCGTGCCCCACCGCATCAACATCCTGGACACGCCGGGCCACGTGGACTTCACCATCGAGGTGGAGCGCTCGCTGCGCGTGCTGGACGGCGCGGTGGCGGTGTTCGACGCCAGCCAGGGCGTGGAGCCGCAGTCGGAGACGGTGTGGCGTCAGGCGGACCGCTACGGCGTGCCGCGCATCGCGTTCATCAACAAGATGGACAAGGTGGGCGCGGACTTCGCCCTGAGCGTGCAGTCCATGGTGGACCGGCTGGGCGTGCGCCCGGTGGCCGTGCAGTGGCCCGTGGGCGACGGCGCGGACTTCCAGGGGCTCGTGGACCTGGTGCGCATGCGGCTCGTGCGCTTCCAGGGCGACGACGGCGGCTTTGACGACGGCGCGCCCATTCCTCCGAAGCTGGTGGAGGCGGTGTTGCCGTACCGCATGCGCCTCATCGAAGTCTGCGCGGACCTGGATGCGGGCGTGATGGAGAAGTTCGTGGACGGGCGCGTGGAGGACATCACCGCGGAGGAGCTGGAGCGCGCGCTGCGCGCCGGCACGCTCGCGCGGACACTGGTGCCGGTGCTGTGTGGGTCGGCCTTCAAGAAGAAGGGAGTGCAGATGCTCTTGGATGCGGTGGTCAGCTACCTGCCGTCACCCGCGGACATGGCCGCCGTGGAGGGCTTTGCGCCCGTCACCGGCGAGCGCGTCAGCCGTCCCGTGTCGGACTCGGGTCCGCCCACCGCGCTGGCGTTCAAGCTGATGAGCGACAAGGCCGTGGGAGGCATCGTGTTCCTGCGGGTGTACTCGGGCACGCTGCGTGCGGGCACCGTGCTGCTCAACCCCGTCACCGGACGGAAGGAGCGGGTGGGGCGCCTGATGTTCATGCACGCCAACCGCCGCGAGGAGGTGGCGGAGGTGCACGCGGGCGACCTGTGCGCGGCGCTGGGGCTCAAGGGCGTACGCACGGGCGACACGCTGTGCGACCCGGAGGCGCCGGTGGTGCTGGAGGCGTTGAACGTGATGGAGCCCGTGGTGCAGCTCGCCGTGGAGGCGCGCTCCCCCGCGGAGCTGCCGAAGCTGGAGGAGGGCCTGCAACGGCTGGCGGCGGAGGACCCGTCGCTGCGCCTGGGCGTGGACCCGGAGAGTGGCCAGGTGCTGCTGTCCGGCATGGGTGAGCTGCACCTGGAGGTGGTCGTGGACCGGTTGAGGACGGAGTTCGGCGTGGAGGCGCGCGTGGGACAGCCAAAGGTGGCGTACCGCGACACGCTCCGGAGCGCGGTGCGCCAGGAGTACCGGCACGTCCGCCAGTCCGGCGGGCCCGGACAGTACGCGCGGGTGGTGCTGGACGTGGGGCCGGCGCCGCGAGGGGCGGGGCTCGTCTTCGTGGACGCCACGAAGGGCGGCTCCATTCCCCGCGAGCTGGTGCCCGCCATTGAAAAGGGCGTGGCCGGCGCCATGGCGAAGGGCATGCGGGAGGGCGTGCCGCTGGTGGACGTGGAGGTGCGGCTGGTGGATGGGGACACGCACGTGAAGGACAGCACGCCGCAGGCCTTCATGGTGGCGGGCTCGCTGGCGCTCCAGGAGGCCGCGCGGCGCGTGGGGGTGCAGGGGCTGGAGCCGGTGATGGAGGTGGAGGTGGTGACGCCGGAGGAGTTCCTGGGCGACGTGCTGGGCGACCTGGCGTCGCGGCGGGGACGGGTGCTGGGGATGGAGGCGAAGGGGGCGGCGCGGTGCGTGTCCGCGCGCGTGCCCATGGCGCGCCTGTTCGGCTACGTGACGGCGCTGCGTGGCCGCACGCAGGGGCGGGCCCAGGCGAGCATGCGCCTGGGGACGTACGAGCCGGTGCCGGAGTCGGCCGCTGGCCTGGCGGCCGAGGCGCGGGCGTGAGGTGACGGCCCCGGGCTTCCCGACGAGGGGAGGCCCGGGGCCGTGCTGTCTTCGCGGGAAATCGAACCCCGTGTCGATTTCCGGGGCGCTCATTCGACGTGCATTTGATTGAGTTCGCGCCGTGACGATGTCCAAGGCGCAGGCCGCGGTGCACGCGGTGTGGAGAATCGAGTCCGCCCGGCTCATCGCCGGGCTTGCGCGCATGGTGCGCGACGTGGGGCAGGCGGAGGAGCTGGCGCAGGACGCGCTGGTCGTGGCGTTGGAGAAATGGCCGGTGTCGGGCGTGCCGGAGAACCCGGGCGCGTGGCTCATGGCCACCGCGAAGCGCCGCGCCATCGACGAGATGCGCCGTCACAAGCTGCTCGCGCGCAAGCACGAGGAGCTGGGACACGGGCTGGAGGAGGCGGAGGTGCCAGACCTGGACGCGGCCCTGGACGACGACGTCGGCGACGACCTGTTGCGCCTCATCTTCACGTCCTGCCACCCGGTGCTGTCCCCGGAGGCGCGGGTGGCGCTCACGCTACGGCTGTTGGGCGGCCTGACGACGGATGAAATCGCCCGCGCGTTCCTGGTGCCGGAGCCCACGGTGGCCCAGCGCATCGTCCGGGCCAAGCGCACGCTGGCGGAGAAGGGCGTCCCCTTCGAGGTCCCTCACGGCGAGGAGCTGGCGGCGCGGCTCGCGTCGGTGCTGGAGGTCGTCTACCTCATCTTCAACGAAGGCTATGCCGCGACCGCGGGCGATGGCTGGATGCGGCCGGAGCTCTGTCAGGACGCGCTGCGCATGGGGCGCATCCTCGCGGAGCTGGCGCCGGGCGAGCCGGAGGTGCACGGGCTGGTGGCGCTGATGGAGATTCAAGCGTCGCGGTCCCGGGCGAGGGTGGGGCCTTCGGGAGAGCCAGTGTTGCTGCTGGAGCAGAACCGCGCGCAGTGGGATCAGCTCCTCATCCGCCGCGGGCTCGCGGCGCTGGAGCGCTCGGAGAAGGCCGGGCCGGCGGGGCCCTACACGGTGCAGGCCTCCCTCGCCGCCTGCCACGCTCGGGCGCGCACGCCGGAGGAGACGGACTGGCCGCGCATCGCGGCGCTCTACGCGGTGCTCGCGCGGCTCACGCCGTCGCCGGTGGTGGAGTTGAACCGCGCCGTCGCCCTGTCGATGGCGTTCGGTCCCGCGGTGGGGCTGGAGCTGGTGGATCAGCTCGTGGCCGAGCCGTCGCTCAAGCACTACCACCTGCTGCCGAGCGTGCGCGGCGACCTGCTCCAGAAGCTGGGGCGGCTGAAGGAGGCCAGGGCGGAGTTCGAACGGGCGGCGTCGCTCACGCGCAACGCGAAGGAACAGGTGCTGCTTCGCGCTCGTGCCGCGGCCTGCTCGGGCGAGAAGCCGTCGTAGTCCCGCGCGCTAGGGATTGTGGCAGCTGACGAGCTGGGTGATGCCGGAGCCCTTCACCCGGTAGTCGAAGTTGTGCTTGCCGGCGTCGTGGGCGGACTCGACTTCCGGCTGGGCCCTGAGCCAGGACACGGTGGCGGCGATGTCGGCGCAGGGGGTGGGAATCTCCTGCGTGAAGCGCTGGTCCAACGCCTGCCACCGGCGGCTTCCTTCCTCGTAGCCCTTGCGCCGCGCCTCCACGAACGCCGGGGTGACGATGGTCACCTCCCGCGTGTCCGAGCCCCGGGTGCTGCCGTCCGCGAAGCGCGCCTCCACGGACAGCCGCACGGTGCGCGCGGTGGACGTGTCCAGCGTCAGCTCCGTCGTCACCTCCGCCGCGCCCGCGGGCACGGGCACCGTGGCGAAGCGCTTCTTCACCTTGCCCCGTGCATCCACCTCCACGAATGTCACCGAGGCCACCGGGGGAACGACGCTGTCGAGCCCCGACGCCTCCAGCGTCAGCGCGGCCTTCGTGCCCGTGACGTATTCCTCCGGCGCGCCGCGAAGGCCGAGCAACCGGAGGCCATCCGCGTCTTCGTCCGGGAGCTTCTGCTCGCACTTCAGGGGCAGCTTCACCGGGAGGGCCTGCTGGAGGACGGGCTCGTCCTTGCACGACAGCTCCGCGCGCAGCGTCACCGCCAGGGACGACTTCCCAGCGGCGCAGGCCCGGGTGACGTCCCGGACGGACCACAGCGGCAGGTCGAAGGTGAAGTCCTGACCGGTGTACGCGGAGTCCGCTGCGGGCTGGAACGTCCGGGGCAATCCCTTGCTCGGACCACTCAGCACCACCTTCTCCAGCCGGTCGGGGCACCGCGCGTCCAGGGTGAGCTCCGGGTGGATCCACAGCCCGGTGAAGCCGCCTCCGTCCACGGACCTCGGCTGGCCCTCCTTCACCGAGGCCTCGCTCTGGTGGCGGAGCTCGAGGCCCGGCTTCTCACGCGGCGTCCGGTGCAGCTCCCGCAGGCGCCGGGCTTCATGCAGTTGCTGCTGGAGGAGCGACAGCCGGGCCCGCTTCTCCGGGGGCAGGGGGAAGCCGGGGAACTCCTCGGCGGGCCGCGGATCATCGCGCTTGAGGGCGACGTAGCGGCCGTCCTCGCGCGTGTTCCCCACGAAGAGCAGGAGCGGTTCATCCCAGGTGGAGATGAGCGCATCGTGCGGGTCCGTCTGGCCGAGCTGCTCGATGGGGCCCCGCGCGAACGTCCGCTCCGGTGACTCGATGCGCAGGATGCGCGTGCCGGGCGTCAGCTTCGCCTGGTCGGCCGGCCTCCCTGGCACCACCTGGGTGATGATCACCGCCTTGCCGTCGGACTGGACGGTGAAGCCGGAAGGCTCCACCGCGACGGAGAATGGCGCCGCCGCGAGGAGCCACGTGGTGGCGAACAGGGACGTCGCTGCACTCAGGAGCAGGGGAGCGGCGGGCATCCGTGAAGCATGCCCGCCCTCCCATGCGTCACGCGCTCAGGCTCAGGGCCGGGGCGACAGCTCCAGGTTGTCGAAGTTCGTGTCCCAGCCGTTGGACGTGATCACCGTGAAGACCGTGCAGGGCTGCGTCCAGGTGGGCACCACGTGCGTCACCTGTCCCGCCGTCAGGGGGAAGGTGAGGGTGGGCAGGTCGATGCACTTCAGGGTGAGCGTGGCGCCGCTGTCCCAGGTGAAGGCATCCAGGCCCAGGATGCGACGCTGGCCGATGATGCCCAGGTTGGCCTGGGTGGGGCCGCCGCCGTTGAACGACACACTCTTCGTGGTGAACCCACCCCAGGGCGACGCGATGTACCAGCTGTTGAGGCCGAACTGGATGGGGCCATACGTGCCGTTGAGGGTCTCGTCCTGGCCGGGGATGGTGTCGAAGGTGACGAGGTTGGTGGACGCGCCCACGGGGATGGCCAGCGCGTGCGTGTTGTTGCCCGGCACGAAATCCGTCTCCGAGGACGAGAGGGTGGCCTGGCTGGTGAACGTCCCGGCGCTCAAGGGGATGGCCTCCACGTGGACGGTGAAGCTCGCGCCCGGCGCCAGGGTGGGGGCGCCACACTGCAGGTCACTGAAGAACCCGCAGTGCCCGCCGTTCACCGGCGGCGCGTTCGCCGAGTAGAAGAAGTAGTTCAAGCCCGCGGGGATCGGGACGTCGAGCACGACGTTGGTGGCGGTCGCCGGGCCATTGTTCGTCACGGTGATGTCGTAGAAGAGCACGTCACCGTTGGCGCCCGTGCCGGCGGGGAACGACTGCGTCACGGCCAGGTCCACCGTCGCGGGACCGCTGGGCTCCGAGGGGACGAACGTCACGTCCACCCAGAAGTTGGTGTTGAGCCACGCCTCCGTGGGGAACGCGCTGCCGTTGAGGTTGCGAACGCCGTTGCCGCTGGCCTCCAGGGTGGAGGGCGCGTGCAGCGGGGGCATGTCCACGCCCGCGGTGCTGAAGTAGTACGGGGTGATGGCATAGCGCCCGCCGGTGGCGAAGTACGACACGACGTAGGTCGTGTTCGCGGCGAGGCTCACCGGCGTGGGGAAGGACAGCTCGCGCCAGCCGAAGCCCGTCTCCGCGGGCGTGGTCTCCGTGGTGGCCAGCAGCGTGCCGGTGGCGCTCCACAGGTGGCCCACGTGCGGGCCGTTGTCGGTGCTGCCCTTGTAGTAGCGGACCTTCGTCACCGTGCCCGCCACGTCGGTGCGGAACTTCACGCCGACCTCCGTGGGGGTGGCGTCGGCGTTCTCGTACTGCGGGTCGCCCGTCACGCTGTTCCACAGGCTGCAGGGGTTGCAGGCCATGTTCGGGAGCGTGGTGGCGTTGATGATCGTGGAGGACGCGCTGAGGTTGCCGGCGGCGTCACGGCCGCGCACGGCGTAGTTGTACCCGGTGGAGGGCGTCAGGCCGGTGTCGCGGTAGCGCACGGTGGTGCCGGGCAGCTCCGCGATGAGCTCGTTGTTCCGGTACACCAGGTGCCAGCGGGCATTGCCCTGCATCTCACCATTGCCGTCCACGGACGCGTACCAGGTCAGGTCGATGGCGGTGGACGAGCTGGGCAGGGCGGTGACGTTGGTGGGCGCGCGAGGCGCCGTGGTGTCGTTGGGCTGGAAGGCCACGTCCACCCAGTAGTTGCTCGCGTTGAACGAGCTGGTGGGGAATCCGCTGGTGCCATAGCGGTAGAGGCCGTTGTTGGACGCCTCGGCGTGCAGGGGCGGCGCATCCAGCGCGGACGCGAAGCCGTTGCTCGTCACGGCGTAGTGCCCCGCGGGCGCGTGGTACGAGACGACGTAGTTCGTGTCGGCGGCGATGGTGACCGGCGAGGCGAAGCGCACCTCCTGCCAGCCGGACGCCGTCTCGTCCTGGAAGGTGGCGGTGGCCATCAGCGAACCGGACGCCGTCCAAAGGCTGCCGGTGTGCGTGCCCGTGTTGCCGGCGCCCTTGTAGAAGCGCACGCCCATGATCCGTCCCGGAGCGTCGCTGCGGAAGCGAACGCCCAGCTCCACCGCGCCGCTGTCGTCCGCGGCCGTCACGGCCGGAAGCGCGGTGGTGCCCAGGAGCGACCGCTCACCGGCCAGCAGAGGCTGCGCGGCGGTCGTTGTCTCCGGTGTCTGCTGTGCAGGCGGTTCCGCCGGAGCACAGCCCGTCTGAATCCAGGTGAAACCCAACACGAACGTCGTGACCCATCGTGATGCATGTCGAAGCACGTCGGACTCCTGGCATGAGTAAACCGACGGTGGCTTCTCATGTTGTCAACATGAAATCCATGTATTCCATGGATGGTTGACATTTCTCGCGTGGCTGACGGGAAAAGGTCAGGGTCCCCGAGACAATTCCGCCAGGAATTGAAACAGCGCAGTGGGTGACCATGGCGGAGAAGTGGCCGCGAAGGGCCAATGCCAGACACCTCCTGGGCTCAACGCAGCAGGGCGTTGAGGGTGCTTGCCAGCATGAGGAGGAAGGGCGGTCCGAACAGGAAGAGGAGGATCATCCATGCGACGACCTTGCGCTTCCGGCCGCGCTGGACCTGGGCGCCCGAACCCTTGCGGTCGGCGCAGTCCTCGCACACGCCGGTGGTGGCGCCATCGCAGCTCGCGCACAGAAAGGTGCCGCACCGCTCACAGGTCCGTGTGGCGCGCTGGCCGTGCACCGCGCATTGCGCTTCCTCGGAATCGGGGTCTGGCGTCGCGGTAGGACCGCTCCCGGCGGGCTCCTCATTCGGCACGCTCCGGAGCAGCTCCCGCGCGTGCTCGAGCTCGCTGGACGGGACCAGCACCCGCAGCTCGATGAAGGCCCCGGCCACGCCCAGCATGGAGCGGTGCTGCTCGCCCTGGACGAGGCATGGGATGCCGTTCGCTTCGAGCAGGGCCCGCACGAGCGCGGACTCGGATTCGTCGCCGCAGGTCGTGAGCAGCTGGAAGTCGTGATCGGGGATTCCCAAGAAGGGCTCCGGTGGGGCCCTCCAGGGGCCTGTGGGCGTTGAATGCACACGAGTCTCCCGTAGGACGGGAGCCCCGGGCAAACGGGCCGTTCCTCCTCTGGAAGGCACCGTCGCTTCACGCTCCGCGAAGGAACTTCCACTGCCGGACATCCGCCGGGTCGTGGGCCGCCCTCGGGGGGTTGTGGGGCTGGAGCGCGTGCCTAGCTTGGCCGCGTCCATGACGAACGAAATGCACCCGACGGCGCGCCCGACGCGCGTGGCTCACGTGATGTATGGCCTGGAGATGGGCGGACTCGAACAGCTGGTGGTCCGGCTGTCCCAGCATGGCCGCGAGCGGGGCATCGACTCCGTGGTGCTGGCCCTGGGGCCGGACGGTCCGGTGCGCGAGCTGCTCCAGCGCGCCAACGTCCCCACGGTCTGGTTGGGAGGCCTCGCCGGCATGACGCCCGCGGCCATCCGCCGGCTGGCCCAGGAGGTGGACGCCTTTGGAGCGGACGTGGTCCATGGCCACGACGTGGGGCCCTGGCTCAACGCCGTCGCCACCCGGACGCTGCGTCCGCGCACGCCGGTGATGGGCACCTTCCATCAGACGGTGGAGCCGCAGGGCAAGCTGCGCCCCGCGGCCATGGCCGCCGCCATGTTCACCCAGTCGCTGGTCGCGTGCGGCAGCGAGGTGCGCGCCAGCCTGGAGCGCTGGAGCCCGAAGCTGCTCTCCAATGTGGTCACCATCGAGAACGGCGTGCCGCTGGAGGTGGCTACGGGCGAGGAGGCCCGCCGGGCCGCGCGTGAGCGCCTGGGCCTGCCCCAGGACGCCACGGTGGTGGGCTACCTGGGCCGCCTCTCCGAGGAGAAGGGCCCGGACCTGCTGGTGGATGCCTTCCTGCGCCACTTCGCGGACGCGAAGGACACGCACCTGGTGATGATTGGCCCCGGCCCGATGGAGGCCTCGTTGCGCGCTCGCGCCGCCGCGTCTCCGCTGGCCGGTCGGGTGCACTTCACGGGCGCGCTGCTGGAGGCGAGCAAGCTCCTGCCCGCGTTCGACGTCTACGTGCAGCCGTCCCGTCGCGAGGGCCGCTCGCTGTCGCTGCTGGAGGCGATGGCGGTGGGGCTGCCCACGGTGTCGCACGCGATTCCCGCCATCCGCGAGGTACACAGCGATGGTCAGACGGCGCTCCTGGTGAGGTCCGAAGATGTGGATGCGCTCGGTGGCGCGGTGAAGCGCCTGACCCACGACGCGGAGCTGCGCTCCCGCCTGGGCGAGGCCGCGAAGCGCGAGGCGCAGCGCTACTCGCTGTCCACGATGGTGGACACGTACGCGAAGCTCTACCGGGGTGCCGCGGCTCGCGCCCAGGCGTGAGCGGCACGGGAGAGTCACGCGTGTCGCACGCCACCATCCTCCATGTGCGCAGCACCTGCGGCCTGTATGGCGCGGAGCGGGCGCTGCTGTCACTGGCCGCGTCCACGCCGTCACCGTGGCGTGCGCAGGTGTGCAGCCTCGTTCCGCCCGGGCGGGTGGATGTGCTGTCGGGCGCGGCTCGGGAGCAGGGGCTGGACGCGCTGACGCTGGAGGTGCCTGGCCGCTTCAGCGCGATGGCCGTGGCGACGCTCGCTTCGGAAGTCCGCCGACGCGGCGTGGGGCTGCTGCACGCGCATGACTACAAGTCGCTCACGCTGGGCGCCGCCGCGAGCGCGCTGGCCGGAGTCCCGCTGGTGGCCACGTACCACGGGGACACCGGCGCCACGCCCGCGCTGATCGCCTACGAAGGATTCGCGCGCGTGCTGGGCAACTGCACGCGTGCGGTGGCGGCGGTGTCGCGAGAGCTGACCGCGCGCCTGCGCCGGTACGTCCACCGCTCGCCAGTGGTCTACATCCCCAACGCGTTGCCGCTCGCGGCCGAGTGCACGGAGGAGGAGCGGCTCCAGGCTCGCGAGGCACTGGGGCTCGCGGCGGAGGGGTCCGTCATCGCGCTGGTCGGGCGCCTGTCGGTGGAGAAGGGTCCCCAGGTGCTGCTGGATGCGATGCAGCGGCTGGCTCGGACGCCCGGCGCCACGGTGCCCACGCTGCTGCTGGTGGGCGATGGCCCGCTGCGCGAGTCGCTGGAAGCGCAGGCTCAAGGGCTGCCGGTGCGCTTCCTGGGATTCCGCTCGGAGGTTCGCAGCGTGTACGCGGCGGCGGACGCGGTGGTGATGCCGTCCCTGCGGGAAGGCATGCCGCTGGTCGCGCTGGAGGCGATGGCGCTGGGCCGGCCGCTGGTGGCGTCCGGAGTCGGGGAGTTGCCCCAGGTGCTGGGCACGGGTCGCGGGCTCGTGGTGCCGCCGGGAGACGCGGGCACGCTGGCCTCGGCGCTCGCGGGATTGCTCACGGCGCCCGGCTGGCGCACGCGGATGGCGCAGGCGGCCCGGGAGTACGTCGTGGCCCACCACGCGCCGGAGCGGATGGCGAATCGCTACATCGAATCCCTCTACCTGCCCGCCCTGCTGGATCCGCGCGAAGAGCAAGTCGCGGCCGGGTAGGGCAACCGAGGCATCACCGCCTCGTCCCCGGACAGCCCCGCGACCACCCCTCCCGCCCGGCGCGGCAAAACCTGTCCGACAGTCGGACAGGTTTCCGAGGTCCGGATGGAGGGGGGCACCCGTCGGCCGCAGCCACCCAAAACCTGTAGGACAGTCGGACAGGTTTCCGAGGCCCGGGTGGGCGGAGGCACCCGTCGGCTGCGGCCGCCCAAAACCTGTAGGACAGTCGGACCGGTTTCCGAGGCCCGGATGGGTGGGGCCACCCGTCGGCCGCGGCCACCCAAAACCTGTAGGACAGTCGGACAGGTTTCCGAGGCCCGGATGGGGGGAGGCCCCCGCCAGCCCCGGCCACCCAAAACCTGTAGGACAGTCGGACAGGTTTCCGAGGTCCGGATGGGGGGAGGCCCCCGCCAGCCCTGGCCGCCGAAAACCGTTCGGACAGGTTTCCATTGTCCGGGTGGGCGGAGGCCCCATCGGCTGCGGTCACCCAGAACCTGTCGGACAGGTTTTCGCGGCCTGGATGGGTGAGCGGCACCTGCCAGCGGCGACCGCCCAGAACCTGTCGGACAGTCGGACAGGTTTCCACCGCCCGGGTGGCGGAGGCCCCCGTCGGCCTTGGCCGCCCAAGACCTGTCCGACAGTCGGACAGGTTTTTGCGGTACGTCCCCGGCGGGCGAGCCCCGAGTGGAGCCCATGTCCGCGGGCCTGGGCGTGCGGTGGTGGCCCGCCGCACGCTGCCCCAAGGCTCAGTTGGCTTCCGCTCCGGAGGGATTCTTCCCTTCACCACTCACGGACACCGCGTTCAGGTAGAGCTCTCCCAGCCCGGCCCCGATGCCGTCCCACGCGAAGGACTCCGCCAGGCGGCGGGCGTTCTGCGCGAGCCGGCTGCAGAGGTCCGGATCATTGCGCAGCCGACGCAGCGCGGCGGCGAACTCCTCGGGGGACTCCGCCAGGAGGACATGCTGCCCCTCCACCACCGGCAACCCTTCCACCGCCAGGCGCGTGGCCACCACGGGCACTCCCGCCGCCGCGGCCTCCAATACCTTCAGGCGCGTCCCACTGCCTGCTCGCAGCGGAATGGCCGTCGCCAGCGCGCGCTCCAGGTACGGCGCCACCGACGGCACCGAGCCCGTCACCACCAGCCGCTCGTTCTCCAGGGCGCGCACGGACGCGGGCGGACTGCGGCCCACCACCATCAGCTTGCTGGTCGACAGCTCCGACGACACCAACGGCCACACCTCGCGCGCCAGCAGCAGCACCGCGTCCTCGTTCGGCCACCAGTCCATGGAGCCCACGAAGACCAGGTCGTCGCCCTTGCTCTCCCGGGGCGTGAAGTCCGGCAGCTTCACGCCGTTGGGCACCACCTGAACCCGCTTCGCTCCCATGGCGCGCAGCTGCTCCGCGTCCACGGACGAGCACGCCAGCACGGTGTCCGCCTGGCTCACGCACTCGCGCTCCAGCCGCTCCACCCGGTTGAACTGCCAGCGCAGGAGCGGACGCATCGGCCGCGGGCTCAGCGGCGCCATCCGCGCGAGCAGCTGGCTCTCCACGTTGTGCTCGTCGATGACCAGGTGCGCGGACGGGTTGAGCCGCCGCGCTAGCGGCAACAGCTGCGCCATGTGCAGGTGGTCGAAGTGGATGATGTCGAACGGGCCGCGCTCCGCCAGCACCCGGCGCAAGGCGTCCTGCACACTCTGGCGCGCGAAGCGGACGTAGGTGAGCGGTGTGCCCCGCAGGAAGGCCCGCGTGCTGTTCAGGGTCTCCTCGGGCGCCACGCGCGGCAAATCCACCAGGTGCAGCCGCGAGGCCGGTACGCCCAGCTCTCCCAGCCAGCGCCTGAAGCCCTCGGCGTCGTTGCCCGCCCGGTGCACCGCGAGCACGTCCAGCGAGAAGCGCGAGGCAAGGGCGCGCACCAGCTCGAGCGTGCGCAGGGTGCCGCCCGTATCCGAAGGCAGCGGAACATAGGGAAGGATGGCGAGTACGCGTCGCACGGTGGGAAACCAGGCCTGCTTCAGGAGACGGGTGGAGCCGGCCGCGTGCTCCTCACCGCGGCCACCGGCTTGGTAAGCACCTGCTTGCAATGGGCCCAGGCCCTCGCGGCGCTTTCCCGTCGATGGACAACACATCGTCCATTCGCGATGCAACGGGATGCTGCACAGCGTCTTCCGAGCGACAGCCATATTCCCGGCGGTCTTGACCCGGGCGGAGGCCCCCCTGCCCGTGAGGGGCCTCGAAAAGGCGCGTGGTTTGCGGCATGAGGACGCACGGCGCAACGACGGAGGATGCCATGGGCCTTGAGCAGACGCAGGGGGCCGCGGCGCGCGAGCGAATCGCGCGGGTGCGGCAGGTGATGCGGGAGCGCGGTGTGGCGGCGGTCTGGGTCCCGACGAGCGACCCGCACCTGTCCACCTACGTGCCGGCCCGCTGGAAGGGGCGGGAGTGGGCGTCTGGCTTCACCGGTTCGCTGGCCACGCTGGTGGTGACGGCGGAGTACGCCGGCCTCTGGGTGGACAGCCGCTACTGGGATCAGGCGGACGCCCAGTTGAAGGGCAGCGGCATCGCGACGGTGCGGACGATGAACGCGCCCGGGCAGTCACACCTGGACTGGCTGGCCGCGAACGTGCCGCCGGGGCAGACGGTGGCGGTGGACGGGGCGGTGCTGGGCCTGGGCGTGGCGCGCTCGGCGGCCGCGCAGCTGTCCGCGGCGGGGCTGGTGCTGCGCACGGACCTGGACGTGGTGGCGGAGGCGTGGGCGGACCGGCCGCCCCTGCCCGCCGCGCCCGTGTTCGCGCACGCGCTGTCACCCGTGCCGCGGATCGACAAGCTGCGGGCCGTGCGCGCGGAGATGGGCGTGCTGGGCGCGACGCACCACTTCATCTCCACGCTGGATGATGTCGCGTGGCTGATGAACCTGCGCGGCGCGGACGTGGACCACCTCCCGCTGTTCCTCGCGCACCTGCTGGTGGAGCCCGGCGGCGCTCGGCTGTTCATCGGGGCGGGCAAGGTACCGGACGCGCTGCGCGCGGCGCTGGAGGCGGACGGCATCACGCTCCACCCGTACGACGAAGCGGGCCGCGCGCTGGGGGCGTTGCCGGACGGGACGCGGCTGCTGGTGGACCCACGGCGCATCACCCACGGGCTGCGGCAGGCGGTGCCCAAGGGCGTGACCGTGGTGGAGGGGCTCAACCCGTCCACCGTGGCCAAGTCGCGCAAGACGGACGCGGAGCTCGCGCACTTCCGCAACGCGATGGAGCAGGACGGCGCGGCGCTGTGCGCGTTCTTCGCCTGGTTCGAGTCCGCCCTCGGCCGCGAGCCCATCACCGAGCTGACCGTGGACGAGCGCCTCTCCGCGGAGCGGGCGCGGCGCCCGGGCTTCGTCTCGCTCAGCTTCTCCACCATCGCCGCGTTCAACGCGAACGCCGCCATGCCGCACTACCGGGCCACGCAGGCCTCGCACGCGACGGTGTGCCTGCCAGGGCAGAAGCCGCAGGGCCTGCTGCTCATCGACTCCGGCGGCCAGTACACGTCCGGCACCACGGACATCACCCGCGTGGTCCCCGTGGGCGAGCCCACGCCCGAGCAGCGGCGCGACTTCACGCTGGTGCTGCGCGGGAACATCAACCTGTCCCGCGCCCGCTTCCCCCGGGGGACCCGCTCCCCGAACCTGGACGCGCTGGCGCGGGCGCCGCTGTGGGCGGAGGGGCTGGACTACGGCCACGGCACGGGCCACGGCGTGGGCTTCTTCCTCAACGTCCACGAGGGGCCGCACGGCTTCTCCCCGACGCTGCCCAACGACCTCACCACGGCGATGGAGCCGGGGATGATCACCTCCAACGAGCCCGGCCTCTACCGTCCGGGCCGCTGGGGCATCCGCATCGAGAACCTCATCGCCGCCGTGCCCGACCGCAAGACGGAGTTCGGCGACTTCCTGCGCTTCGAGACGCTGAGCCTCTGCCCCATCGACACGCGGCTGGTGGACCCGGCCCTGCTGTCCCGGGAGGAGGTGGACTGGCTCAATGCCTATCACGCCACCGTGCGCGAACGGCTCCAGCCCCACGTCGAAGGCGCGGCGCGCGACTGGCTGAACCAGCGCACCCAGCCGCTCTGAACCGCACTGCTCGCGACCCGACGGAAAGGCAGACGCGTCGCTGGACGCGTCGCCCTGAAGGCGCGCAAGCTGGGCCGCGCGGGGGGGCCGGCCCCGCATGTGATGGGAAGGGCTTCGCATGCGACTGACCCGAGTGCTGTTCCCCCTGCTGGCGGTGTTCCCCCTGCTGGCCTGTGGAGACAGCGATGGCGGCGTGGGGGAGAGCTGCGGTGAGGACGGCTGTGATTCCGGCCTCTCCTGCCGCAGGGACTTCCCCGGCACCTTCTGCGCGCAGGACTGCACCGCGGAAGGGGAGGGCGGAGGCTGTCCGTCCGGCACGCTGTGCACGCGCCAGTTCGACACGCTGATGTGCTCGCCCGTCTGTGACTCCGCGTCCGACTGCCGGGAGAGCTTCGCCTGCAACGGCGTCAGCAACACGAACCTCAAGGCCTGCCAGGTCAAGCTGTAGGCCCCACCGCCCTCAGGGGCTCAGCCGCTCCCGGAAGCGCTGGGACTGGCGGCGCGACATCTCCACTTCCCGGCCTCCCCGGAGCCGGGCGATGAGCGTGCCGCCTGGACCCGGCTCCAACGCCTCCACGAAGTCGAGGTTGATGAGGTGCTGGCGGCTCGCGCGGAAGAAGCGCGCCGGGTCCAACCGCTCCTCCAGGTGGTTGAGCGAGCGGGCCAGGAGCGGCTCCGCGTCCGGCAGGTGCAGCCGGGCGTAGTTGCCCTCGGAGCTGAAGAGCGGCACCTGCGACAGGGCCACCAGCCAGCAGCGCTCGCCGTCCCGCACGAACACGCGCTCCAGGGGCGTCACCGGCGCGCCAACCGCGCGCTGCGCACGCCCCCGTTGCCGTACGCGCTCCAGCGCCTCCGCGAGCCGCGCGGCCTCGATGGGCTTGAGCAGGTAGTCGAGCGCATTCACCTGGAAGGCCCGCAGCGCGTGGGCGTCATGCGCGGTGGTGAAGACCACGTCCGGAGGGGCTTCCAGCCGGTCGAGCACGTCGAAGCCCGTGCCGCCCGGCATCTGGATGTCGAGCAGGAGCAGGTCCGGCGCGAGCGCCTCCACCCGCTCGCACGTCTCGTCCACATGGGTGGCCTCGCCCACCACCTCCACCTCGGGGAAGGCCGTCAGCAGGCGGCGCAGCTCCGCGCGCGCGAGCCGCTCGTCGTCGGCGATGAGGACCTTCATGCCGCCTCCAGGGGGATGTGCACGCGGGCCGTCGTGACCGTGGGCTGTGACTGATCCAACCGGAGGGACGCGGCGGCGCCGCAGAGCAGCCGCAGGCGCTCCGTGGCATTGCGCAGCCCCACGCCCCCCGAGTCCACCGTCCCCGCACCCACGTCCGGACTCCCCGGCGTGTTGGCGACCTCCAGGCACAGCGCCCGGTCCTCGATGCGAGCCTTCACCGACACCTCCCCTCCGCGGGGCGCGGGCGCGATGCCGTGCTTGATGGCGTTCTCCACCAGCGTCTGGACCAGCATCGCGGGCACGGAGACGCCCAGCGCGTCGGGCGCTACGTCCATGCGGACGCGCAGCCGCTCCTCCAGGCGGATGGCCTCCAGGCCCAGGTAGTCATCCACCACCTGGAGCTCCCGCTGCAGCGTCACCGTCTCCGGCCCCCGCGCACCCAGCGCATAGCGCAGCAGCCCCGACAGGCGCGTCACCGCCTCCTGCGCGCGGACGGGATCCTCCACGATGAGGCCCCGCAGTCCGTTGAGACAGTTGAAGAGGAAGTGCGGCTGGAGCTGCGCCTGGAGGAAGCGCAGCTCCGCGGACCGGGTCGCCGCCTCCAGCTTCCAGTGCTCCAACTCCACCCGCCGCGCATGCGTGACGGCCTGCACGGCGATGTAGAGGGTCAACCAGACACCCATCACCAGCGACCACATGGTGGCGCTGCTGAAGTAGCCCGCCCAGGAGGCCTCCTCCAGCGAGTACACGTGGAAGACGAACACGGCCTCCAGGAAGACGAGCGTGTTCTGGAGCAGGCCCAGGACGAGCCCCGCCGCCAGCACGCGCGCGACCAGCCGGGGCAATGGCAGACGGGCCCATGCGTGCAACCGCAGCGCCCGGCGCGCCACGTGGGTGAGCCCCAGCCCCGTCGCACCGGCGATGAGCCAGCCCATGGCCGGCGGGCCGTGAGCCCCCGCCAGCGCGATGTTGAGGAGGGTATGCAGTCCCCAGCCCCCCACCTGGCAGGCCGTGTAGCCCCGCGAGCGTGTCATCCGAATCGTGCCTCCGGTGAAGGACCGGGGAGTCGAACACACTCAGTGGACTGGTTCCACCCGGGCCACCGGCGCGGGCAGGGCGCCGAGGAAGGCGTCGGTCTCCCGCAGGAAGCCCGCCGGGTCATCCCACATGATGAAGTGCCGGGCCGTGTCGTTCAGCACCACGCGTGCACCGGAGAGGTTGCGGTACTGCGCGCGGTAGACGGACTCCACCTGCTCCTTCGGCACCCGGCCCTTCAGCGCCACCCACGAGCCCAGCGCGAGCGCGGGCACCTGGATGCGCGTCAGCTCGGGCCGCAGGTCCGTGGTGGAGAGCTCGGAGAAGGCGTTGATGATGGTTTCCAGATCGCTGTCCACGCTCCAGCGCATCGCGGTCTGGACGTTGTCCTCGTCGGTGATGAAGCCGCGCAGCGTGCGCAGCGTCTGGGCATTGCGCTGATCCGGCGGCTGCATGCGCATCCTCGCGCTCAGCTCCTCCACCTGGGGACGGACGCTCTCGGCCGTCGCGGAAGGGTCCATCGCGGCGGGAAGGAACGGCAGGCTGTCCACGAGCACGAGCCCTCCCACGAGCTCCGGTGCGTCCTCCGCCACCGCGAGCGCAAGCACTCCGCCCAGGCTGTGGCCCACGAGGATGGGGCGCTCCAGGTGCTCGCCGCGGATGTAGTCCGCCAACGCGCGGCGCATCGTCGGCAGGAAGGGGCCGGGCACCGCGGGCTGCCCCGCGAAGCCCGCGAGCGTGAAGACGTGGCAGTCATACCGGGACTGGTAGTGCGCCACCGTCGCGTCCCAGACCTTGCCAGACGACGACAGCCCGGGGATGAGCAGCAGCGGCCGGCCCTGGCCCGAGCGCTGGACACGGAACGGCGTGGGCGCCGCCGCTTGAGCAGCCGTCGCGCCGCCGCCGGGGGACGCCGTCGCACAGCCAAACAACAGGGGAAGGGTACAGAGGGCAAGCAGGATGCGGCGCATCTACGGACTCCGCGAAGGACCGCCGGTCGGACGGTGCGTGACGCGAAGAAGACTAGGGAGCCGCCAGCCCGGGTCCGCGCCTTTGTGATGAGCGGCGCGGCGGAAGGATGAGCGGTAACGACGTCATCGCCGTCCGGACAGTGTCTGTCGCCAGGGAATGACGAGGAGCCAGGACCTGGGATGGATTGAAGCCCATGTCCAAGTCCCCGCCGTCGCGCCGCTGGATGCTGACCGCCTTCCTCGTCTGGCTCCCCGGCCTCGTGCATGTCTTCCCGTTCCTGGGCGTCTACATGCTGATGTTCAACAAGGCCTACGCCCTGGCGCTGTTCGTCGGCTTCGCCCTCACCGGGCTCGCCCTGGGCCTCATCCAGGCGCTCACGCGCGGCCTCAGGGCGCTGTGGCTCACCCCGGCGTCCTTCGTCGCGGGGTGGACGCCGTTGCCGGTGCTCATGTCCCTGGACGCACCCTTCAGCGTCGCGTGGGCGCTGACCCTGTTCACCTCCGCCGGGTGCGTGGGCCTGGGCCAGTGGATGCTCCGCTCCGAAGGCCGGGCCTGAATCGCCCTGGAGGGCATGACGCGGCCGGACAGGAGCGGGGCGCCTCGTGGAAATTACATAGCGCCCGCTATGCCTTCCCGCGTCATGCGGGCCCGAGCGATCCATGTAACCCGTCGAGCGACACCGGCGTATCGCCTACGCTGCTCCGGGATTCACGTGATTGCGGAGAGTCAGGCAACATTCGAATCGAAATGTAGAGAATCCCGGGGACTTTCTCGATTCTCGAAAAGGTAGGAGTTCCGCCCATGACCACCCCCATTGATGGTTCCGCCGCCGCCGCTGCCCGTGCCGCCGCCGAAGCCGCCGCGCGCGCCGCCGCCGAGGCCGCTGCCCGCGCCGCCGCGAAGGCCGCCGCTGAAGCCGCCGCGAAGGCCGCCGCCGAAGCCGCCGCGAAGGCCGCCGCGAAGCAGCAGGCGAAGCAGCCCACGGTGAAGCTCTTCAATGACGGGTTCTCCTCGGGCGGCGCGCAGAACCGCGGCGGGGTGAACCGGCTGACGGGTGAGACGACCAACCCGTTCGCCACGCCGCTCGGCACCAGTGGCGGCCATGCGCGTCCCCTCAGCGGCCCGGTGCCGGGGACTGCCAACGGCGCGGTCCCGGTGCGGGCCGACGTCAACGGTGCCGCTCCGGCGGCGGATCCGAAGCCGCCCAAGGCGGAGGCGCTGCCGGACAAGCCGGAGGAGCTGCCCAAGCTCTTCCCGGAGCTGAAGGACAAGAGCAAGGAGGACCTGAAGAAGGCCTACGACTCGCTCAACAAGCTGGGCACCGGCACCTTCTCGGAGAAGGCCACCGCCCTGGGCGAGCTGGCCTCGCAGTTCCCGGAGACGGTCCCCAACGCGCTGGAGCGCCTGGGCGTCCAGGACGACAAGCTGGCGAAGCTGGCCACCAACTCGGACGCGCTCACGTCGCTGGGCAAGCTGACGGACCCCAAGGCGAGCAAGGTCGACAAGGCGCAGGCGGCCCTCACCCTGGCGAAGGTCACCGGCGACACGTTCGCGCCGGAGGACCTGAAGGGCGTGCTGGACACCACGCTCAAGGGGCTGCCCGCGGCGGAGAAGCTGGTGGGCGCCATCGGCAAGTGGACGGACCCCAACGCCTCCGCCACGGACAAGGCCACCGCCACGCTGGAGCTGGGCAAGGCGCTCAAGGACTTCGCCGGGGACAAGTTCCCCGCGCTCGCCAATGACCTGCGCAAGCTGGACGGGTCGCTGCGCGCCGCGGGCGCCGCCATCACCCTGGTGGACCCCAACGCGTCCACGCAGGACAAGGCGCTGGCCGCCGCGCAGCTCCTGGCGGAGGTGCCCGACCTCAAGAAGGACCTCAAGGCCTTCGCGGACGTCCTCAAGAACGCGGGCGTGAAGAACGCGACGGACGTGGCCCAGCAGGGCTCGCAGCTGGCCAACGTGAAGGTGAAGGGGCTGGATCCGCAGCTCGCGTCCAAGCTCACGCCGGATCAGCTGAAGAAGCTGGAGTCCGCCGCCACCAAGCTGGGCGGTCCGGAGTCGATGGAGGCCGCGCTCAAGGGCATCACCGACCCCAAGGCCCTGGACAACCTGGTGGGCCAGCTGGGCAAGGTGGACGCCGAGGCCGGCAAGAAGCTGGTGAGCGCGCTGGGCGGCATGGAGCACAAGGTCCTCAACGAGGTCCTGTCGGATCCGAAGACCACGGAGCAGTTCGCCAAGCTCGCGGGCAAGCTGGACGACGACGCGGCGAAGATCGTGTCCAAGCTGGTGACGGACATGGACTCCGGCGCCGTCAAGGCGCTGCTCAAGCTCACGGACGGCCTGGGCGCGGACGCGCTCAACACCACCGTGAAGGGCCTGGGCCCGCTGCTGGACAAGGCGGGCAGCAAGCTGGTGGGCCAGGGCCTGAAGGTGATGGAGAAGGTGCTGGGCAAGATCGGCGTGGAGATCACCGCCGACGTGGCCGGCAAGGTCTTCAAGAACCTGGCGAAGGTCGTCCCGGTGGCGGGCGCGCTGCCCAACGCCATCGACGCGGCGAAGTTCGAGAAGGAATCCCTGGAGCTGCACGGCAAGAACAACGACCTGGGCTACTTCGCGCACACCGCCGCGGCGCTGAACGTCGCGGACGGAGCCCTGGGCATCGCGCTGGATCTGACCGGCGTGGGCGTGGCCGTGGACGTGGGCGCCAGCGTGCTCCTGGGCGCCGCCGAGCTGGCGATGGACATCGGCTTCACCCAGGAGAAGGCCAAGTATGAGGCCGACCCCAAGGGCTACAAGGCTCCGGACTGGATGAAGGCCGTGAACCTGGCGGGCGCCGCCGCGCAGGGCCCCGCGGGCCTGGCGCACATGGCCGCGTACTACGGGCCGGAAGGCACCGCGCAGCTCATCCAGTGGGGCGTGGAGAAGGCCGCCAAGGGCGCGACGAAGGCCGCCGAGTTCGTGGGCGTGTCCCAGGCGGAGCTGGCCGGCGAGGGCCTCAAGGGGGCCGCGAAGGTCATCCACAAGCTGGCGGACGTGGTGCGCAACCCGTCCCAGTACGGCGAGGCCGCGGTGAAGGCGGCCACGGAGGCCTTCAACACCGCCATCGAGAAGGGCGGCGAGCTGGCGAAGGAGGCCAAGCAGGTCCTCGACAACGTCATCGACGGCGCGAAGCAGCTGGGTGAGAAGGGCCTGGAGACGCTCAAGTACATCGCCCAGAACCCGGGCGAGGCCGCGAAGAAGGCGCTCGATGGCATCAAGAGCGTCGTGGACTCCGGCCTGGACCTGGCCACGGACGCCGGCAAGGCGCTCTACAAGCAGGCCGTCTCCACGCTGAACGACCTGAAGGCCGGCTACGACAAGCTCACCGGCGCCGCGAAGGAGAAGGCCAAGGAGCTCATCGACGGCGCGACGACGCTCGTGTCCAACACGGTGAACAAGGCCAAGGAGCTGGGCGAGAAGGGCCTGGAGCTGCTGGCCTGGACGGCGCAGAACCCGGGCGAGGCCGCGGCCAAGGCCAAGGAGGCCATTGGCGATGCCCTGGCCAAGGGCGGCGAGCTGGCGAAGAAGGCCTGGGAGTCCGTGAAGGACCTGGGCGCCGCGGGCGCCGAGCTGGCGGAGGGCCTGGTGAAGGGCCTGGCCAACGCGGGCGAGAAGGCCGTGGAGACGCTCAAGTACATCGCGGAGAACCCCGGCGAGGCGCTCACCAAGGCCGGCGAGTGGGTGGGCGGCGCGCTGTCCGACCTGGCCCGCAAGGGCGGCGAGCTGGCGAACGCCGCGGCCGGCGCCCTCAAGGACATGATCGACTTCGGCGGCCGGCGCCTGGAGTGGGCCAAGGGCTTCGCCCGCGACCTGCTCAAGGACGGCGTGGAGTCCTTCAAGAACGTCGCCAAGGCCTGGAAGGACAACCTCTCCGAGGGCGGCAAGGAGCTGCTCATCGCCGTGGCGGACCTGGGTGACGCGGGCGTGGACGCGCTCAAGGACCTGGCCGGCGTGGGCGGACAGCTGGCGGAGGCCGCCGTCGGCCACCTGGGCGACCTGGCGAAGAAGAGCATCGAGGGCGCGAAGGAAGCGCTCGGGGCCCTGGCGGATTTCGGCGGCGAGGTGGGCGAGCTGGCCGGGGACGCGTTCAACGGCGTGAAGGACTTCTTCGACGACCTCATCCCGGACGACATCCCGGGCGTGCCCTTCGTCTGATCCACCGCGTCACAATCCTGTAGCGCCGCACGGGGTCTGTTCCTTCACGGGAACAGGCCCCGTTCGCGTTCGTGGTGTGTGATTGGATTTTTCCACCAAACGCCCCGGGTCAACGGCTGTGAAGCCAGGCAGACCCGGGGTGTCATCGTTGCCCGTTCGTGACGAACCGGGCAATCCAGACAAGTTTGGGCGGAAAATTACGCACTGGTTAA
The DNA here is from genome assembly GCF_003668895.1 of Corallococcus sp. AB045. Lineage (NCBI taxonomy): Bacteria > Pseudomonadati > Myxococcota > Myxococcia > Myxococcales > Myxococcaceae > Corallococcus > Corallococcus sp. AB045. Next base: position 4,452 of record NZ_RAWN01000073.1, on the reverse strand, counting down.
ACTGTGAGATCTTTATTTCCAGATCTCACGCAACTCACAGGGAGGGGTCTGGATAATCGGGCAGGAATTACAGCCGCCAACGAGGAATCCCCGAATGAGCCTCTCCGCGACCACGTCCCAGCGCACGAACTCTGTCTTCTCGAATCGTTCCCAGGCGCTGACGACGAGCGCGGTTCGCACCAGCGCGAACCCGAACGCCATCCTGTCCCAGTACCAGCCCACGGGCGCCTCGGCGCGCACGGCGCGGCAGGACGGGCTGCAGCCGGGCGTGGCGGCGTCCACGAAGATGGCGCAGACGGACCTGGCGCGCCTGCAGCAGTACAAGGGCAACATCGAGGCGGCGGCGGCGAAGCACGGCCTGCCCCCCGCGCTGCTGGCGGCCATCGCCAGCCGCGAGTCCCGCGCGGGCGCGGCGTTGGATCGCACGGGCCACGGCGACGGCGGCAACGGCTTTGGTGTGATGCAGGTGGATCACCGCTACCACACGACCAAGGGCGGCCCCACCAGCGCGGAGCACATCGACCAGGCGGCGGGCATCCTCAAGGGCTACGTCAACGACATGAAGAAGGCGCACCCGGACTGGTCCGAGGCGCAGCAGCTTCGTGGCGCGGTGGCCGCGTACAACTCCGGTCCGGGCAACGTCCGCACCCTGGCGGGCATGGACCAGGGCACCACGGGCAATGACTACTCCAACGACGTGTGGGCGCGCGCGCAGGCGCTGGCGCCGCACTTCGGCGGTGCCGCGACGAACGCCGGCACCAACACGAACACCAACACCTCCACGCGCCCGTCGCGGACCGCCGACACCTTCGAGCCCGCGAGCACCCAGAAGCCGGGGACGAAGACGTGGAGCGCCGCACCCTCGATGGACCAGGTGACGGCGGGCGGTAACAACCTGCGCGAGGGCATGCAGGGCCCGGCGGTGAAGCAGATCCAGGAGATGCTGGGTGTCCCGGCGGACGGCAAGTTCGGCCCCGTGACGAAGAAGGCCGTGGAGGACTTCCAGCGGGCGAACGGCGTGAGGGCGGGCAGCAACGCGGGCCAGGTCGGCCCTGACACGTTCCGGGCGCTGCAGGGCAACCGCCCCGGCAGCACCAACACCACCAACGGGACGAACAACACCCAGGGCACGACCAACACCCAGGGGACGAACAACAACGGCGCGGTGCTGGGCAACGGCGTCCGCATCAACACCAACGACCCCACGCTGCAGAAGCTGGCCACCTCGCGCCTGAACAATGGCCAGACGGGCTACTGCGTGCGCACCACGCTGGACAACATGACCCGGCTGGGCATCCCGAACACGCCGGCGGCGACGGGCAACGACCCGAACAACCCCCGCGGCGGCATGGCGCAGATGCTGCGCAACGGCTGGGAGTCCATCCCGTTCCCGGGTGCCCAGCAGAAGGCCATCAAGAGCCCGTACGGCAACGCCACCGCGAACGTCGTGACCGCGGACCAGTACCGCAAGCTCGTCGCGGACGGGAAGGTGCCGGACGGCGCCATCATCTTCCAGTCGCGCCACGGCTGGGACTACAGCGGCGGCTCCAAGGGCAACGACATGGGCATCGTGCGCAACGGCGGCAAGACGACCCACAACTACCAGTCCATGAACTCCATCATCTATTCGGACTGCAAGGAGGTCGTCATCCTGGTCCCGAAGGGCGCCATCCAGCGCGACTGATGTGAGCCGGGGAGGGGGCTGGTTTCAGGCCCCCTCCTTCGTCAGCAACTCCGCGCCCAGCTTCCTGGCCGCGTCCAGGAACTCGTCCCCCAGCTTCGTGCCGCGCACGGCGCGCGCCAGCGACAGCGCGCCGTACATGAGCGCGATGGCGGCCAGCGCCTTCTCCCGGCGCCGCGCCCCGGCGGGCAGCAGCTCCGCGTACGAGCGGACGAACTCCTGCAGCTCCGCCTCCAGTCCGCCCCGATAGGGCTCTCCCGCGCGCGACACCTCCGCGGTGATGCTGGGCAGGGGACAGGTGGGGGTGACGGCGTCACGGTGCTTGCGCGACAGGTAGCGCTCCAGCACCTTCAGCGCGGGCGCGTCCGGCGCGTCCTCCTTCGCCTTGCGCAGGAGCGCGTTCCACGCCGTGCGAGCGGTGCTCCGGAGGGTCTCCGTGAACAGGTGCTCCTTCGAGTCGAAGTGCCCGTAGAAGCCGCCCACCGTGAGGCCGGCTCCCTTCATCACGTCCATGATGGAGCTGGCCTGGATGCCCCGCTCCAGGAGCAGCGTGGCGGCGGACGCGAGGATGGCGTCATGCGACTTCTGCTTCTGCTCCGTCTTCTGGGTCATGATGGATGACGGCAGTAATATTGCCGTCATCCTCCGTCAAGGCGGCGCTCCCTCGCGCGCCTGCTACTTCTTCTTGCGCGAGCCGTCCTCGTAGAAGGCCTCGTCCTCCACGAGCCCGCCGTCGGGGTTCCAGCGCTTGCGCGTGGTGACGCGGTCCTTCGTCCACTGCGAGTCCTCGACGAGGGTGCCGTTCTCCGCCCACACCTGGCGCCGGCCTTCCGCCTTGCCCTTCACGTAGTGCTCGCGGCGCTCCGTGCCGCCGTCCGGGAAGAAGGCCTCCGCCACGCCGTCGGAGTCGAAGCCGTTGTGGAAGTCACCCTTGAGCAGGTTCCGCCGCTCGCGCAGCGAGCCGTCGTCCTCGAAGTAGGACTCCACCGCGCGGTCTCCGGTCACGACGAGCTCGTGCTTGCGCTCGCCGTTCTGGAAGTACTCCACGCGCTTCACCTGCTGGCGGTTCTTCCAGGTGACGACCTGCTTCTTGCCGCCGTCGTTGAAGAACTCCGTCTCGTCGCCCTCCCTCTGGCCCTGGGCCCAGGTCGTGGAGGTGAGGGCCTTCCCGGCGGCGTACCGCGTGCTCACGCCGTCGAGCACGCCCGCGGAGTACGCATTGGTCGCGGTGCGCTGCCCCTCCTTGTCGAAGAGCTCCGTCACGCCTTCGCGCCGTCCGTTCTTCAGCGGGATGACGGCGCGCTTCTGGCCGTTCGGATGGAAGAACACCAGCGGGGAGGGCCCCTTCCAGACGCAGTCCTTCAGGCCGGCCTCCCATGACGAGCGCAGGCCGCAGCCCGCCTTGGTGAGCCGCCCGTTCTCGTCATAGTCCTCGTAGGTGCTCTTCTCGTCCTCCGGCTGCCGGTCCATGCGCCGGGACACCTTGCCGTTGGGGTGGTAGCGCAGCGACTCGCCCTGCTCGTTGTCGTCCACGTAGTGGCTGGTCTCCACCAGCCGGCCGTCCTCATGGCGCTTGAAGCCGCCGTGGCGCTTGCCGGCCTTGTACTCCTGCTCCACTGCGCGGCCGTCGGACCAGCGGCGCACCTCCCAGCCGTCCTGCTTGCCGTTCTTGAACGAGACGGTGTGCGTCTCCTTCTTCGTGTCCTCGTCCACGCAGCGCACGGTGCCGGTGAGGTTCGCGGTGGAGCTTCCGTTGTCCAGGTTGATGGGCTTGCCCTGGAACGAGCAGCGCTCGATGGCCCACGCGGGCGTGGAGAACAGGGGCACGGACAGCAGGACAAGACGCATCACGGAAGGCGCGCGCATGGAGGGCTCACGGACGTGGGAACGAAGGGGCCGTTTTACTCACCCTAGATGAGCGCGCGCTCCGGCAGGCCTCTTTCCCTGTGTATGGGGAATGCCTACCCGGAGTCGAAAGGGGTTCACTTGATGTGTGTGTCCCCCTGTAGAGTCGTGGCTCGCGACGACGGGGGGCTTCATGCGCGCGCAGGGATCAGGCTTCGGGCTCTGGATGCGAAGGCTCGTGCTGGCGTGGCTCTTGGGGGTGGGGCTCGTGCTCGTTCCATCCGGGGCGCGGGCCGAGGAGCCGGGGCCCTTCCAGACGCAGGTGCGTGCGGCGCGCCAGCTCTATGACGAACTCGAATACGAACGCGCGCTGGCGGAGCTGTCCCGCGCCCGGCGGCATTCCTCGGGTGAGGCGGACGACGTGCTCCTGGCGCTCTACGAGGGCGTCATCCTGGCGGACCTGGGCCGGACGGAGTCCTCCAGCGCCGCCTTCCGGGTGGCCCTGCTGCTCCAGCCCGGGGCGGAGCTGCCCTTGAAGGTCTCGCCCAAGGTGGAGCAGCGCTTCGAGTCCGTGCGGCAGCAGGTGCTGCGCGAGCTGGCGAAGCAGGACGTGCGCGTGCCTCCGTTGGCTCCTCCGCCCGTGGCCACCGCGCCTCTTGATCCCGTCACGTCCGCGGACATGCGCGCCTCACCCGTGAGCGCCGCGCCGGAGGTCTCCACGTCAGCGACCGTGCGGAGCCGCGCGTGGATCCCCGCGACGGTGGGCGGGGTGCTGCTGGTGGGCGGTGGGGTGTCCTATCTCCAGGCCCGGAGCGAGCGCTCCCGGCTGCGGCGCGACGACGCCAGCATCGCGAACTCCCAGGACGTGGACCGGAGCGTGTCGCGAGGAAAGAGCTTCCAGACCGTGGGCCTGGTGCTCGCGGGGG
>NZ_RAWN01000072.1:0-42807 GCF_003668895.1 Corallococcus sp. AB045 | reverse complement strand
GGGTGGGCATGGTCGGGCTCGGGGCAGGGGACGCCGCGGGCGTCCGGGGTGACTCCGTGCAGGCCAGGCAGGCGGCGAGGAGACAAGCGGATAGCAGGGGAGCGCGGTTCATGTCCCCGGGTCTAGTCCATGGCATGTCAGGATTGCGTGCTTGCGTCGTCTGGGGACTTCGGTTACTCCTCCGACACCGGAAAGTGGTTCTGCGCGATTAGCTCAGCTGGATAGAGCGTTGGCCTCCGGAGCCAAAGGCCGCAGGTTCGAATCCTGCATCGCGCGCAGATGTAAGGGCCCGGAATCACTGGGGAAATCCCAGGGATTCCGGGCCTTTGCTTTTGGGCCCTTCCCAGGTCCGTCCGAAGCGGGCCAGGCAATGCCAGACCTTCTTGAGGGAATGGGGCTCCACCGACGCGTCCGCGCGTGCCCGGCCCAGGATGAACGGCGTGAGGCGTTCATCGTCCGCGAGCTGCTCCGCGAGCCGGAGGATGTCGTCACCCCGGTAGCTCGCGTGAGGCCGCAGCTCGCTCAGCGTGAGGGCATAGCCCGGATGCCATTCCACGCGGACGCCCAACGCGAGAGCTTCATCCTCGACGGAGGTTCCCTGGTAGCTGGGGTCGAGCACCAGGGCCTCGATGTCCTCCGGAATCCGGAGGTCTCCATGGACGTGGGCCTCGACGTACCAGTCCAGCGGATCCTCGAAGGGCGTGGCCTCCGCCAGGCCAACCAGCGCCATCCGCTCGGAGGTCCCGAAGCACGTGGGCTCGAAGACGCTGTCCGGGAAGCAGAAGCTGGAGCGGTCCAGCGCTGCCTCCGTCAGCCGGAAGTAGCTGGAGCCGAAGCGCGGCGAACCTCCATGGGCATCGCCGCGGAAGTTCAGCGAGCCGTACTTGGGGCGCTCGCTGCCGTGGCGCGCATCATGGAAGCCATTGAACAGACGGCTCTCCCAACGCCAGCGGGCTCCGTCGGGAAACGCCGTGAGCCCGCCGTTGCTCGTGCGCGTCTCGAACTGGGAGCGGTACCGGCCGTCCCGCCGCATCGCGGTCAGGATGCCGTCTCCCTCGAAGAGGACATCCGGATGGAAGTGCAGGGTGACCCGGAGCTGGCGATCCATGGGGCCGCCCCGGGCCTGCTGGTGGACATGCTCCAGGGCGGGATGACGCGAACGCATGTCCCGCTCAGACGCCCGTCACCTGACGGATGAACGCGAGCATCCGCGAACACGTCGTGTCCAGGTCCATGTGCGCCTCGGCCATGCGGCGGGCCTCCAGTCCCATGGCCTCCAGTGTAGCCGGGCGCTGCACCAGCGCGTCCAACATGTGCGCCAGCGCAGTGTAGTCCCCCGCCGGCACGATGCGCCCGTCCACGCCGTCGCGCACCAGCTCGCCCACGCCGCCCGCGGGCGTGGACACCACCGCCAGGCCCGCGGCCTTCGCCTCCGCGATGGCCCAGGACGACATGTCCGCCATCGTCGGCAACACGAAGAGGTCCGCCGCCTGCGCCAGGCCAATCAGCTCCGGCGAGTTCGGCTGTACGCCCACGTGGACGCGCACCCCCGGCGGCGCCTCGAAGGGCGTGGTCGTCACCAGGTCCAACCGCCAGTTCCTCCGCCGCGTCTCCCGCGCCCAGCGCAAGAGCAGCTGGCCGCCCTTGCGCCCCAGGTCGCCTCCCACGAAGAGCAGCCGCACCACGCCGTCCCGGGGCTTCTTCTCCGGCGCGGGGCGCCACAGCGTCGTGTCCACGCTGGGCCACACGACGTGCACGCTCGCGCCGGGCACGCCGTACTCCTCCACCAGCGAGCGCTTGGTGTACTCCGAGAAGGACAGCATCCCCTTCGCGATGGCGTACGTGCGCCGGTGCAGCACGTTCTTCGCCCGGCCCAGCCAGCCCGCGTGCTGCGTGCGCAGGCCGTAGTAGCGCAGGTATTCCTCCAGCCCGCTGGGCGTCGCGTCCGTGGAGATGACGCTCGGCACGCGGCGCATGAAGTCGTGCGACAGGTGCGCCAGCCGCTGCGTGTGCACCACCGCGGCCCGCACCGGCTCCCGCGAGGAGGCCTGGTTCAGCGCGACGCGGGCCCGCAGCCCTCCGCGCATCGACAGCCGCGAGCGCACCATGGGCAGGTACTCCCAGAGGTCATCCGCGTGTTCGTCGATGGGCAGCCACACCGGCGTGATGTCGGTGCGACGCCCCATGGCCCGCTTGAGGTTGTCCAGGAACACCGCGTTGCCGAGCGTCGTCTCGATGACGAACGCGATGCGTGGGGCTGAGGACTGCATCCGCTGCGCGCGCCTCCCCAGGGCCGGGGTGCCCCTCCCGGGCATATAGGTGCCCGGTGCGGCATCACCAACGGCACCCCAGGGCACCCGTCCGGATTCACACGAAGGGGAGGGACCGCTGTCACGCCTCCGACTGCACGGGCTGCTCCGGCAGGTGGAAGCGCACCTCGCGCACTCGGCGCGGCGACGCCTCCACCACCTCCAGCACCGTGCCGTCCGGCATGGTCAGCTTCGTGCCCGGCTCCGGGATGGCGCCTCCCGCGAGCGCGATGCACAGACCCGCGACGGTGGAGTAGTCCTCGCTCTCCTCCAGCTCCAGCCCCAGCGCGCGATTCACCTCGCGCAGGCTCGCCTCGCCCTGCACCACCGCGAGGGTGGGACCCTCGCGCCGCACCAGCACCTCCGGCGTCTCGGACTCGCTGAGGATGTCCCCCACGAGCTCCTCCACCAGGTCCTCCACCGTCACCAGCCCCACCACGCCGCCGTGCTCATCCACCACCACCGCCAGCTGCATCCGCCGGCGCTGCAGCTCCTTCATCGCCGCGATGGCGCGCATGGACTCCACCAGGAACAGCGGCGGGCGCAGCACGTCCTCCAGGACGATGAGGTTCCCCTCCCAGGCCACGCCAAGGAGGTCCTTGGCCACGATGTAGCCCACCACGTTGTCGATGGTGCCCTCGTACACCGGCATCCGCGAGTGCCCGTGCTCCAGCAGCACCTGGCGGATCTCCTCGTTGCTCGAGTGCCGGCGCAGCGCGACGATGTGCTCGCGCGTCACCATCACCTCGCCCAGCGTCAAATCCCCCAGCTCGAAGGCCCGCGACGCAATCTCCCCCGCGCGCGGATCCAACGTGCCCTGCTTCGACGCCTCCTCCACCAGCTGCATCAGCTCGTCCGGCGACAGGCGCGACTCGGAGAAGTTCGTCTTGTCCCCGAAGAGCTTCAGCACCACGTTGGAGCTCGCGGTGAGGAACCACACCAGGGGCCGCATCACCCACGACAACGCCTTGAGCGGCCGGCCCAGCGTCAGCGCGTACTGTTCGGAGTAGCGCAGCGCCAGGGACTTGGGCACCAGCTCCCCCAGCACCAGCGACAGGTACGACACCAGCGCGACCACCAGCGCGAACGCGACCTGGCTCGCCGTGGCCTCCGGCACGCCCAGCCCCGCCAGCACCCCCGCCAGCCGCTGCGCGATGCTCGCGCCGCCGAAGGCCGCCGCCGTGGAGCCAATCACCGTGATGCCAATCTGCACCGTGGCGAGCAGCCGCTCCGGATCATCCCGCAGCGCGGCCACCGCCTTCGCGGACTTGCTGCCCTGCTCCAGGAGCTCCTTCAGCCGCGTCTTGCGCACGGACAGCAGGCCCAGCTCGGCGCCCGCGAAGACGCCATTGGCCAGGACCAGCAAGAGGATGATGACGAGCTCCGTGACGATGGCGGACCTCCCGGCTGGACCCACCCCGCCTCTTGGAGGCGGGTGACGCCTCCAGTCCTACACCCCCAGCGATTGCAGGAGGAGCGACAATTGGTCGCGACTCGCTCCCTTGGGCAGGTAGTAGTGGGGACCGGACATGAGTGCGCTGCCCACATCCTGCGCAGCCGCGGAGGTGAGGAAGACGATGCGCGGGTTGGTGGACGCGCGTGGCAGCTTCTCCACCACCTCCAGGCCGCTCATCCCTGGCATGTTCAGGTCCAGCAGCATGACGCCGAAGCGCTCGCCCCGCCGCAGCGAGTCGAGCGCCTCCTGTCCGTCCGCTGCCTCGGTGGTCTCATAGCCGAGGTCCTCCAGGCTCACCCGGAGGAACTCCCTCCAGTCCGCGTCGTCGTCCACGACCAGGACCTTCCGAGCCCCATCATCCAGCGCGAGTCGCCCCAAGCATCCTCCTGACTTGAGGAGAACCTTCCGGGGCCCCGCTGGCATTCGCGGCACTTGTACTCAGGGACAGCCTCCAGCAGGCAGCCGGGCAGGCCCTAGAACAGCGCCATGCCCAGCTGTCCCACCAGGTACTGGAGGGCGGGCCTGACGTTGTGGACCGCCGTGCGCGGCTTCGCGGGCTCCGACGCCTGGCACCACGCGGGCTCACCCACCAGCTGGCCGGCCATGTGGCTGAAGACGCGGAAGCGGCCCAGGTCCGTGCTGCTGCCCGAGTTGTAGATGCGCAAGGAGCGCTCGCCCGGGGTGCCCAGGTCCGCTTCGCTGGGGATGTGCCGGTGGCCGTGCAGCACCAGGTCCGCCCTGCCGCCCACGCGCTCCAGCAGTCGGCTTCCCAACGCGAGCTCCGACGCGTGGGGCAGCCCGAACTTCGTGGCGACCCACTCCGGGAAGCTCTCCAGCGGCAGCGGCATCACGTGGTGGTGCAGCAGCACCGCGACCAGCGTGTCCTTCGGCGCCTGCACCAGCGCGCGGTCCACTTCCTCCACGACGCCTTCCGTCAGTTCGCCGTGGCTGTGGAAATAGTTGCGGTTGTGCTCACCGGTGGAGTCCACGCAGACCAGGAAGAGGCCCGCCTTCTCCACCGTGTGGACCTTGCGTCCCTCCATGAAGGCGCTGCCCACATCCTCGCCGGGCCGGTCATGGTTGCCGGGGATGAAGGTGAGGCGTCCGGTCTCCATCCAGGGAGAGAAGTGTTCACGGAAGCGCTGGAACTCGGCGTGGGAGCCGCGGTGCGTGAGGTCTCCCGTCACCACCACGTGATCCACCTCCTGCGCCGTCAGGGCCTTCACCAATGAGGACGCGGATGCATCGCTCTCGCGGCTCATGTCCAGGTGAAGATCCGAAAGATGCGCCAGCTTCAGGGAGGGCATGTTGAAGGAGATAGGCATCGACTCTTCGAGCGGCGAGGGTTGCTGTACGAAGGTTCGTCAAAAGTTGGGCCAGCGTCGTTCACCCCACCCCGTTGCTGGGGATCCACTCCGTCGCGGGAGTGCCACGAGCACGCATCGGCACCAGGCGCGTGCCTGACACCACGCGCAACCGCGTGCCGCGCCAGTCCACCGTGCGCCTGAACGCGCCGTGCCACCATGCGGCGAAGAGCAGCGCGTCCTTCACCAGCACCGCGGGCACCGCGCGCAAGGAAACCGGCTGGGGCCGCAGCGAGCGGAACACCGCCACGTCCACCCAGACCTTGCCCAGCGCCACCGCCAGCGCCGCCAGGCCCGTGAGCGCGGACGGGTGGATCAACGCACCCAGCACCGCGAGCGGAACCGGGTTGAGGAGCGCCTGCGCCATGTACGTCGAGGGCGATACCGCTGTGCGGTGGATGACGCTCCAGCGCAGGTAGCGCTGGAAGAAGGCGTCCACGCTCTTGCGCAGGGACACGTTGAAGACAGGGGCGTGCGCCAGCACCACGCGCTTGCCCAGCTTGCGCGTCACCCACTGGCCAATGACGTAGTCCTCCGCCAGCACGTCCTTCACGGAGAAGAAGCCGCCCAGCGACTCCACGTCCTCGCGGCGCAGCGCCATGGACTTGCCCACCACGATGTCGCGGTCCGCCACGTGCTTCGCGGCGATCATCCCCGCCGCCGCGCTGGAGGACAGGTGCAGGTTGTCCAGGAGCGAACCGAAGCTCTTCTCACCCACCCCCGCCACCGGGTGCGTCACGCAGCCCACCGTGGGGTCCTCGAAGGCGGCGGCGATCTCCTCCAGGTAGCCGTCCCCCACGCGGGTGTTGCTGTCGCTCACCACCCACAGGTCGAACCGGGCCTCGGACGACAGCGTCACCAGCTGGTTCACCTTGGGGTTGAGGCCGGGCTCGCCCTCCTGGAGCACCACGCGCATGACGTGGGGCCACTTCGCCTGCGCCGCCCGCGCCACCGCCCAGGCCGGGTCGCGCGTGTCCTTCACACCCAGCAGCACTTCGTAGTGGGGGTAGGGCAGCCGCGCGAACTGAGCGAGGTTGGCTTCCAGGTCGTCATCCACGCCGCACAGCGGCTTGAGGATGGACAGGCCGGGCTTGTGCGTGGGGCCAGCGGGGACGGCGCGGCGGTGGCGGCGCACGAACAGCGCCTGGAGGAGGAGGGCCAGGAGGCCCACTGCGGACGCGGCCAGGAGGAGGCTGGAGGCGATGAGCATGTCGCCACCCTAGAGGTCCCACAAGGCGGGACCGGGGCGGCGGGGCGGCGGGACGGCCAACTCGCCGTGACACGCCGGTGAAGCCGCCTACTCCAGGTCGCGGCTTCGCGGGTGGCGCACGTCCTTGCCGCGCACCATGTAGATGACCATCTCCGCCACGTTGAGCGCGTGGTCGCCAATGCGCTCCAGGTGCTTCGCGATGAACATCAACGCCGTGGCCCGGCGGATGTTGCGCGAGTCCTCCATCATGTACGCCAGGAGCTCGTTGAAGATTTTAAGGAAGAGGGCATCCAGCAGGTCGTCACCCTTGAGGACGTCCTCCGCCTTGGCCGCGTCCCCGGACACAAACGCGTCCAGGGCCTTCTTCACCTGCTGTTGCGCCAGCTCCGCCAGCTTCGGCGTGTCCACGTACGGCGCCAGCGGCGGCGCCTGGTTCAGGTCCATGGCGCGCTCGGCGATGTTCACCGCCAGGTCGCCAATGCGCTCCAGGTCGGTGACGATCTTCAGCGCCGTGGTGATGAGGCGCAAATCCGAGGCGGCCGGCTGGCGCAGCGCGAGGATGCGGCGGCACAGGTCGTCGATGTCGACCTCCAGCCGGTTCACTTCGCGGTCCGCCCCTACCACCTGCTCCGCCAGCGCCGAGTCGCGGTCGGTGAGGGCGCGGGTGCTCTGGGAGATGAGGGCCTCCACCTTGGCCCCCATGGCGAGCAGCTTCTCGCGCAGGTTGCGCAGGTCCTGCTCGAATGCCTTGTCGGTGTGCGTGGCCGCCATGTCGTCCTGTTCCGTCGCGCGGGAGGGCTTCAGCCGAACTTCCCGGTGACGTAGTCCTCCGTGCGCTTCTCGTGGGGGTTGGTGAAGATCTGCTCCGTGGGACCGCACTCCACCAATTCCCCCATGTAGAAGAAAGCCGTCCGGTCGCTCACGCGCGCGGCCTGTTGCATGTTGTGGGTCACGATGGCGATGGTGTACGTGGCCTTGAGCTCGTGGATGAGCTCCTCGATCTTCGCCGTGGCGATGGGATCCAACGCGGACGCGGGCTCGTCCATCAGCAGCACCTCCGGCTCCACCGCCAGCGCGCGCGCGATGCACAGGCGCTGCTGTTGACCGCCGGACAGGCCCAGGGCGCTTTCCTCCATCCGGTCCTTCACCTCGTCCCACAGCGCCGCGCCGCGCAGGGACTTCTCCACCCGGGCGGCCAGCTTCGCCTTGTCCTTGAGGCCGCCCACGCGCAGGCCATAGGCGACGTTCTCGAAGATGGACTTGGGGAAGGGGTTGGACTTCTGGAACACCATGCCCACGCGACGGCGCAGGTCCACCACGTCCAGGGCGCGGTCGTGGATGCTGCGGCCGTCCAGGAACACGCTGCCGTCGTGGTTCGCGCCCGGGATGAGGTCGTTCATCCGGTTGAGCGAGCGCAGGAAGGTGGACTTGCCGCAGCCGGACGGGCCGATGAGCGCCGTCACCTTGTGCTCGAGGATGGCCAGGCTCACCTGCTTGATGGCCACCTTGCTGCCGTAGCGCAGGGTGAGCTCGCGGGCTTCCATCTTGTTGCGCGGCGTGGCGGAGGAGAGGGGCATGGGATGAGCGTCAGTGGCCGGCCGCGGCCTTGCGGCGCGTGCGCGTGCGGATGAGGACCGCGACGAGGTTCAGGGCGAAGGTGAGCAGCAGCAGCACCAGCACCGTCGCGTACAGCAGCGGGCGGGTGGCCTCCACGTCCGGCGACTGCGTGGCCAGCACGTAGGTGTGGTAGCCCAGGTGCATGAACTGCGAGTTCAGGCTCGTGGGCAGGTCCGGCAGGAAGTACGCCGCGCCGGTGAAGAGGATGGGGGCCACTTCCCCCGCGCCACGGGAGACGGCCAGCACCGCGCCGGTGAGGATGCCCGGCAGCGCGCCTGGCAGCACCACCCGCGCCAGCGTCTGCGACTGGGTGGCCCCCAGCGCGAGGCTCGCGGTGCGCTGCTCCTGAGGCACGGCGCGCAGCGCCTCTTCCGTGGAGACGATGACGACGGGCAGGGTGAGCACCGCCAGCGTGAGCGACGCCCAGAGGATGCCCGGCTGGGCCCAGTGCAGCTCCTCGTAGCCCAGCGCGTGGTCCAGGCCCTTGCCCACGAAGAGGATGAAGAAGCCCAGGCCGAAGAGGCCGAACACGATGGACGGCACGCCCGCCAGGTTCGCCACCGCCACGCGCACCGCGCGGGCCAGGAAGCTGGAGGGCGGTGCGTACTCGTGCAGGTACACCGCTGTCAGGACACCCACCGGCATCACCGCCAGGGTCATGAGCAGCGTGAGCGCCGCGGTGCCGAAGAGGGCGGGGAAGATGCCGCCGCCCATCATCCCGTCCGTGGGCGCCTGGGAGAGGAACTGCCAGGACAGGTGGCTCCAGCCGCCCCGGACGACGTCCAGGAGGATGAGGGCGAGCATCGCCACCATGACAAACGCGGCCAGCCCCGTGAGGGACACGAGCGACAGGCCCACGACCTTGCGTGTGGCGTGCTTCACCCCGCACCTCCCTTGAGCCGCTGGATGACCTTCTTCGTCCACACCCCCGCGAGCATGTTCAGCACGAAGGTGAAGATGAACAGCTCCACGCCAATGAAGAAGAGCAGCGCGTAGTGCGGGCTGCCCACCACCACCTCGCCCATCTCCGCGGCGATGGTGGCGGACAGCGAGCGCACGGAGTCGCCCAGGTTCCAGGACACGATGGCCGCGTTGCCGGAGGCCATGAGGACGATCATCGTCTCACCGATGGCGCGCCCGAAGCCCAGCACGCACGCGGCGAGGATGCCGGGGGCCGCCGCCGGGAGCACCACCTTCCACGCGGTCTCCCAGGGCGTGGCGCCCAGCGCCAGGGACGCCTCCCGGTAGCTGCGCGGCACGGCGGTGAGCGCGTCCTCCGTCACCGTGAAGATGACCGGCACGATGGCCAGCGCCAGGCCCAGCCCCGCCACCACGGCATTGAGCCGGGACGTGAAGCCGAACGCCTCCTGGAGGAAGGAGGCCATGACCATCAGGGCGAAGAAGCCCAGCACCACGGACGGGATGCCGGCGAGCAGCTCGATGGTGGGCTTGAGCACCTCACGCAGGCGGCGCGGGGCGAACTCCGCGGCGAACAGCGCGCCGAAGATGCCCAGGGGCACGGCCACCAGCATGGACACGGCCGTCGTCTTCAGCGTGCCAATGAAGAGCGGAATCATGCTGACCTTGGGCACGTTGGACACCGGCTGCCACACGTAGCCCAGGGGCTTTCCCTTCCGCACCATCTGCGGGAGGAACATCTTGGAGAAGCTGGCCTCCTCGCGCGCCGCCGCGTCGGTCACGAGCGTCAGGGCCTCCTTCGCCACGAAGACGAGGATGAGCACCAGCGCGGCGATGCCCGTGAAGGCCACCGCCGTGATGAGGCCGGCGATGGCCTTCTCCTTCAGCTGGCGCCGGCGTGCCGCGGGCGACAGCATGGGCAGCGCCACTGGGGGCGCGAGGTCCTGCTCCTGCATGACGGCCTGTCTATCCAACATGGGAACCCCGCGCCGGGTGACAATCGCGTGACGCCAACTACTTCACAGGGAAGTAGCCGACCTGGGTGACGATGGCCTGGCCCTCGGCGGACAGCGCGAAGTCGATGAACGCCTTCACCTCGCCCGCGGGCGCCTTGCCCAGGTAGAAGAACAGGTCGCGCGACAGCGGGTACTTGCCGCTCTTCACGTTCTCCGCGCTAGGGGCGAAGGTCTCGTTGCCCTTCTTCACCTTCAGCTCCTTGATGCCCTTGCCGTAGGCGGCGCCGCCGTAGCCGATGCCGTTCTTCTCCTTGGCCACCGCGTTGACCACCGCGGCCGTGCCGGGGAGCGTCTGCGCCTCCGGGGCGAAGTCCTCGCCGCCCAGCACGTGGTCCTTCACGAAGACGTAGGTGCCGGAGGAGTTCTCACGCGAGTACGGGACGATGGGGGCGTCCTGCCCGCCCACGTCCTTCCAGTTCGTCGTGTCGCCCAGGTAGATGGCCTTGAGCTGCTCCGCCGAGAGCGCCTCCACCTTGTTGGTGTCGTTGACGTAGAAGGTGACGCCGTCCCTGGCCACGGACAGCGCGGTGGGCGGCGTGTTGTTGCGGGCGCGGATCTTCGCGGCTTCCGCCTCCTTGATCTCCCGGCTGGACATGGCGATGTCGGTGGTGCCGTTCTGCAGGGCCGCCAGGCCCGTGCCGGAGCCGCCGCCCGTCACTTGAATCTTCGTGGCGGGGTTCTTCTTCATGAACGCCTCCGCCCAGCGCTGGGCGAGGATGACCATGGTGTCCGAGCCCTTCACCGTCACCGTGCCTGCCTGGGCGGTCAGCGGGAGGACGGCGAGCCCGAAGGCGACGAAGCTTGAGAGCAGAGTCTTCTTCATGAGGTGTCTCCTCCCCGAAGGGTGTCGAGGCCACGTGACGATCTATGGACCCGATGTGGCCGTTTGACGGCCCTTGCGTGACAAATGGGTAACGGTAGCGGGCCCCTGGTTACCCGGCTGCCGGGTCCACGATGCGATAGCCCACACCGCGCACCGTCTCCAGGAGGGCGCGGGCAGGGCCCAGCTTGTCGCGCAGGCGCATCACGTGCGTGTCGATGGTGCGCGTCTCCAGCGCGCTGGACAGTCCCCAGACCTGCTCCAGCAACTGTTCGCGGGTCTGCACCCGGCCCAGCCGGGCCATGAGGTACTCCAGCAGGCGGAACTCCAGCGCGGTGAGGGGCGTCTCCTTCTCCTCCACGAAGAAGCGGTGCTGGGTGACGTCCAGGCGCAGGGGGCCCAGCGCCAGGGGCGGGTTGCCCTCCTGGGGCGAGGACGCGCGCCGGAGGATGGCCTTGAGCCGGAGCACCAGCTCGCGCACGGAGAAGGGCTTGACGACGTAGTCGTCCGCGCCGACCTCGAAGCCTCGGATGCGGTCCGCCTCCTCGCTCTTCGCGGTGAGCATGACGATGAGCACGTCACGCAGGCGGGGGTTGGCGCGCAGGTGGCGGCAGACCTCGATGCCGGACAGGTCCGGCAGCATCAGGTCCAGCAGCACCACGTCCGGGGTCTGCTCCCGCGCGGCGGTGAGCGCCGCCTCCCCGGTGAAGGCCACGCGGGTGGTGAAGCCCGCGCCGCGCAGGTTGAAGTCGATGAGCTCCGCTAGGTCGCGCTCGTCGTCGACGATGAGTACGTGGGACATGGCGGGCACGTACTGTGCGCGCATCGCTTCGCGCCTACGTGACGCGCCGGCAACAAGTGCGTCACGTCCGTCACGGGAAGGTGTGCGCGAAATACGACGGGCGCGGACGGGCCCCGGGGAGAAGGGGGACGGGGCCGTCCGCGCCGCTTGTCCTCGCCCGGGTTGCGCGAGGCCACCTTCGGCGTGCGGTCCAGCGCATCCGCGCCGTGGCCGCCGCCATTCTTTCTGTTGGGCACCCCCCGCATGGCGGCGTCCACGCCGCGCGGCTCATGGGCTTGAGGCGCGGGGGTCGGCGGACGTCAGACGGCGGCTGCTTCGTCCAGGCCACTGCGGCGCGGCAGTTGTTTGCGGCGCAGCGTGATGCCTGGCTCATCCGGAGCGTCAGGCGGGGCCACGGGGGCCACGCCGCGCAACGCGGGCTGGAGCGAGGCGAGGAACGCGGCCAGGCCGCATCCGGTGGGGACCGGTTCGATGAACAGGCCGCCCGAACGGCGGTGCTTCTCCGCGAAGACCTTGATGCCAACGTCGGCACGGTGGTGGTCTTCCTCGAAGGGGCCCTGGTTGGCCTGCCCCTGGCTCATCGGGACGATGGGCGTGAAGGGCTTCGAAGGCGCCATCACCCCGGGCAGGACCCCGAGTCCGATGACGACCAGTGCCATCAGCAGCAGCTTCAGCAGGCTGCTCACGCGTGCCACGACCGACGCGCGCGCGTGCTCCAGGCCGTGTCCGGCGCCGGGAACCGCGAGGGCTGTGGCCTGGGAAAAACGCATGTCTCGCTGGAGCACGAACATCCTGACGGAGCGTGTACTCCTGCATGCGACGGGGGTGCTTCGCAAGCCCCCGTACGGGGAAACCGCATCTTTCCAAACCCGCGAGGGTGATCACGGGCGCCGCAGGGAACGCCCCGGCGCCGCCATCCACTGCAGGGTGAATTCGCCCCCTTCGGGCCGCAGGGCGACCGCGCAGCCCTTGCGGAGCTTGTCCGGCAGGGCATGACCCAGCGCGAGCGCGGCGGCGCGCTCCAGCGAGGGATTGTGTCCCACCAGCGCCCAGCCCGGGCCCACGTCGCGCGCCAGCTTGAGCACGTGGCGGGCCGCGCCCTTCATGGGGACGAGCGCGGGGTGGACCTCCACGTGGGACAGGCCGAGCGCGTCCGCGAGCAGCTCCGCGGTCTGCACCGCGCGCACCAGGGGGCTGGTGATGACGCCCATGAGCGGCGTGAGGCGCGTGAGCTTCTTCGCGTGCTGACGGAAGGCGGCGCGGCCCTGGGGAGTGAGGGCACGGGCCTCGTCGCCCAGGGCGTGGGAGTCCTCGGCCACGGCGTGGCGCACGAGGAGGAGGGGCAGATCGCGTTCGGCCATGGGCGCGCGTTGTAGTGCGTTTCGCGCCCGTGGGGATGTGACGAACGGGTGGACTGCTGAGTGGACTACTCCACACCGCCCAGGAGGAAGGCGATCAGGAGCAGCGCGAGCACGCCGGTGGTGATGGCGGCGAAGGCGCGGTCCCTCTGCGCGCGGAAGATGCCCAGGGACAGGGCCACGCGCAGCACGGGCACGGTGATCATCACCAGGAGCCCCGCCATCACGAAGGACTGGCCGCGCACGGCCATGACACCCTCGAAGACGTCCGTCAGCTGGTGCGGCGCGTCGTCCGGCGAGGTGAGGCGCTGGAGCGCGTCCGAGGACGAGAAGTAGTCCGGGTGCCGGAAGAAGGTCATCACCATGCCGCACACGACGAGCGACAGGCTGAGCAGCACGCCGCCGCGCAACAGCTGGCTGATGAGCAGCTCCGGCGTGAGCGGCACCACCTCCTGCTCCGTGACGGCGGTGGTGGTGGCGGCCGTCTCCCGAGGAGACGGACGTTCGGCGGATTCCAAGCTCATCCGTGGATTCCCTTGGACAGCATCTCGTAGGACACCCACAGCAGCACGGCCACGAAGAGCCTGCGCAGGGAGCCGCTCTTGAGCTTCGTGAGGTAGCGCGAGCCCGCGAACGCGCCCAGCGTGACGCCCACGCAGACGGGGCCGGCGATGAACGGGTCGATGTCGCCGCGCGCGAAGTAGATGCCCGCGCTGGCCGCCGCCGTGACGCCAATCATGAAGTTGCTGGTGGCGGTGGAGACCTTGATGGGCAGCCCCATCGCCAGGTCCATGGCCGGCACCTTCAGCGCGCCGGAGCCGATGCCCAAGAGCCCGCTCACCGTGCCCGCGATGTACATGAGCCCCAGGCCCATGAGCGGCCGGTGCACGCGGTACGCCACCTCGCCGCCGGTGGACATGTCGTAGTAGCTGCCGTGCAGCGCGAGCCGGTCCGCGAGGGCATCCGGCGGCGGCTCTTCCCGGGGTCTGCCGTCCTCGCGCAGCTTGCGCAGCATCGCGAGCGCCGAATAGGCCATCACCGCGCCGAAGAGGAAGTACAGCGCGCGGCCACCCACCGCGCCCGCGAGCATCGCGCCCGTGACGGCGCCCGCCACGGTGGCCAGCTCCAGGAACATGGCCACGCGCATGTTGGCCAGACCGTCGCGCACGTACGCCGCCGCCGCGCCGCTGGACGTGGCGATGACGGACACGATGGAGGCGCCCACCGCGTAGCGGATGTCCACCTTGAGCACGAGCGTGAGGACGGGGATGAGGATGAGGCCACCGCCCAGGCCGAGCAGCGAACCCAGCAGGCCCGCTCCAATGGAGACGCACAGCACGATGGCGACGAAGTTGAACGGAGTGGCATCCACGGCGGCGGCCATCTTCCTCCCGGCCCTCCCGCATGCAAGCGCTTCACGCACAGCCCGCCTGGTTGCCCGCCCTGGACCGTCCCCCCAGTGCGAGCGGACGGTGGGCCTTCAACGTTGCCGGGGCGCGTCGGACGGCTTCGTGTCGTGTGACGGAGGCGTGTCCGGGGGCTGCGGCATGGGCCAACCCTGGAAGAGCGGCCAGCCCCGGTAGGGATTGCCCCGGGTGGGTTCTTCCGTGGGTTCCGTTGGCTCCAGGCGCTGACCGGGGTGCGGTGGCGTGCGCAGCAGCACCCACGCCAGCACGACGCACAGCAGGCTCATCGCGACGATGCTCCACGCTCGCGTGCGGGGCTCCAGCTCCATCTAGAAGCGCCCCCGCTTGAGCAGGTCGCCCTTGGAGAGCGAACCCAGCAGGTGCCGGCGTCCGTCCACCACGGGCAGCCGATCCAACTCCGTGTGGCCGAACCGCGCGGCCACCTCCGCCAGGGACAGGTCCGGGGTGATGGGCTGCACCCCGGTGTCCATCACGTCCGCGGCCACGGTGGCCTGGAGCAGCGAGTGGTCCGGCAGGTGGCCCTTGAGCGCGTCCAGGGTGATGACGCCCAGCAGGCGCCCCTCCGCGTCGGTGACGTAGAGGTCCGCGCCCGCGGGCTGCTCCAGCAGCAGCACCACCACCTCGTTGAAGGGCGCGGAGGGAGGCACCCGCTGCGTGGCCGGTGACAGCAGCGAGCGCACACCTTCCTCGCGCAGCCAGTGCGGCACGGAGGCGGGCACACGCACGTCGCGCTTCGCGAGCACGGACGTGTAGAGCGACTCCGGCTCAAGCCGGCGGCTGACGACGGCGGCCACCACCGCGGCGAGCATCAGCGGGAGGATGAGGTCGTAGTCGCCGGTCATCTCGAAGATCATCAGCACCGCGGACACGGACGCATGCGTGGTGCCCGCGAGCACCGCGCCCATGCCGAGCAGTGCGTAGGCCCCGCTGGGCGCCGCGCCACCCGGAAGCGCCCGCTCCACCAGCATCCCGAACGCGCCGCCCAGGAGCGCGCCGAAGAAGAGGGAAGGGGTGAAGAGCCCGCCCGGCACCCCCGCGCCCGCGCACAGCGACGTCACCGCCAGCTTCGCCAGGGGCAGGATGAGCAGCAGCGTGAGGGGCAGCGTCCCGTGCAGCGCCATGTTCACGGAGTCGTAGCCGTTGCCCATGAGGTACGGCCCGGCGATGGCGGTGGCGCCCACCACCGTCATGGCGACCAGCGGCATGAACGGGGTGAGCCACGACGGCAGCCTGTCCAACAGGTCCGACGTGAAGTTGATGCCGCGCACGTAGAGCGCGGAGGCCCCACCCACGAGCACGCCGAGCAGCAGCGCCAGCACCAGTTCACGCGGGTGGGTGAGGGCGTAGTGGGGGATGACGTAGCTGGGGTGGTCCGCGATGAGGGTGCGCGACACGAGCGTCGCCACCACGCACGACACGACGATGGGACCGAAGAGCTCCAGCGCGAAGCTGCCCAGCAGGACCTCCAGGCCGAAGAGGGCCGCGCCGATGGGGACGTTGTACGCGGACGCGATGCCCGCCGAAGCACCGCACGCCACCAGCACGCGCGCCTGGCCCGGCCCCAGCCTCAGCCACCCGGACAGTGCGGACCCGCTGGCCGCGCCCGTCTGGAGGAGCGCGCCCTCGCGGCCCAGAGGCGCCCCCAGCGCCACCGCGAGGATGGACACGAAGCCGCGCAACAATGCGCGAGGGAAGGGCAGCCGGCCGGACTTCACCCAGATGGATTCGATGATGCCCGCGGTGCCGTGGCCTCGCAGGGGCTGGCCCACCACCAGCGACACCAGCGTCACCAGCGCGCCGCCCAGCACCGGCACCAGGAACCGGCGCCAGCCCGGCGACGCGAGCGCCCCCTCCAGGAAGTGCTCGGAGCTCGTCTGCCAGAACAGGTGCTGGGTGAAGCGCAGCACGGCGAGCAGCGCCACCGCGCCCAGGCCGGAGATGAGGCCCACGCCCACCACCAGCACCCAGAAGCGCCGCTCCTGTCCCAACAGGCCCCGGAGGATCCGCCGCAGCCAGGGCGAGGGCTCCCCCGTCCTCAGGTCGGGATGAACGGCTCCGGATGCGGGTTCGGGCATGGCCTCCACACCTGTCCAATGTACGGAGGCGGGAAGGGCCTTCCCGAGACCGCGCTGTGATTTCCGGCGGCTCCCGCCCGGCTGGCTGCCCCTCGGACGGGCTACCGGCCCGACGGGGTCCTGGCCGCCTTCCCCTGCGTGCTCTTCGCGGGCTGGCGCGCACCGGAGTCACGGGGTGGCGCGCTCGCGGGGGCCTGTCCCGCCGGCTCACCCGTGAGGCCCAGGTGGATGCCGGGCGGCGGAGGGTTCTTCAGCACGGACTCCGTGCGCGTCGCGGGCTCCGTGTCGTCCGGCGCGAAGCGGTCCGCCAGCTCCGCGACGGCGTCGCTCAGCTCGCGGTGCGCGACGATGGTGCGCTCCAGCGTCTTGCCCAGCCGGGCCGACGTGTCGAAGGTCTGCCGGGATTCGTCCGAGCCCGGCAGCGAGTCCTGGTACGAGAACGTCAGCGTCGCGTCCCGGCGCAGCGCATCCAGCAGGCGGGCCAGCTGCTGTTGCAGCTCCGCGTCCTGCTCCGCGCGAGGGCGCTCCAGCAGGCCCCGCTCGCCCCCGAACCAGACGCGCCCCACCTTCCCGAAGCCCTCGTCCGCGGAAGGAACGGGCAGGTCCTCCAGCACGAGCAGCGGGTGCACGCGGCGCGGGAAGTCCTGTTCATACAGCGCGAAGAGCAGGGTGCCGTCCGCGCGAGGGAACACCGCCGCGGTGCGCGAGCCGAAGGGGAAGAAGGGCGTGGCGGACACCTCCGCGCGCTTCGCCACGCGGGCGCGGGCCAGCGCGTCCAGCGGCGTCGTGTCCTCCATGGCGCGCTTGGGCGTGCGGCGCAGGTTGTTCATCAGGTCGCGCGCCTGGTCGATGCCCACCACCACGTTGAGCGCGCTGCCTCGCGAGTAGCCCGCGTGGTAGACGCCCACCAGCTCGAACTCGCCCGTCTTGCAGGAGATGGCGAGCACGGGCGACCCCGAGTTGCCCTGCGACAGGAGCGCGTCGATGACGAAGTCGTCGTGGTACCACTCCTTGTACTCGTCGCGGTCGTAGGCGGAGATGACCTTGCCCATGTTGGTGGCGTTGAAGACGCCCAGCGGGAAGCCGCGCACGTCCACCACGTCGCGCTCGCGCACGGCGGCGCTCCGGCCCACCTTCCATGGCATCACCGTCAAGGGCGCCTTGGACTTGATGACGGCCAGGTCCAGCTGCGGATCCACCACCGCCTTGGACAACGGGATGTCATCGCGGTCGTAGTGGTCCGCCTCGTTCTCCACGATGCTCAGGGCGTCCTTCACGCGCTTGCAGCCGGAAGCCACGCCGTCCACCGGGCGCGCGTCGCTGGTGACGTCCGGCCACTCCACGACGTGCTCGTTGGTGAGCAGCAGCGTCTCCCCGGCCTGCTGCTTGTACGCGAACGCGGTGCCGTGCGCGGACACCGGCGTGCGCGTGCGGCGCACGTTGCCCTCCGCGCCGTAGGACAGGCACTCGTACACGGCGGTGCTGCGCACGCAGTACGTGTACTTCTTCTTCATCGCCTGCTCGAAGGCCCGCGCCTTGGGGGACAGCGCGGCGTAGCTGTCCGCGTATTCGCCTTCGCAGTACGGCGCGGGTGGTGGCGCTTCCACCGTGGGCGGCGGAGTCGCAGGGGGAGCCTCTGCTCCGGCGGCGGTCAGGGACACCGCCACCACCGACAGTCCGACCATCCACCCGACCATGGCCCCTCCCGCGTTGTCGTCGCCTCAGGTGTTGCTAAGTCCCGGCGCGCCCACGTGCATCTGTGCGTGCGGGAGGCCGAGCGGATTTCGTGGTGCGAAAAGCCCGCTGTCCGTCAGAAGTGACGGCGGGCCTGTCCATTCCCGGACGGGCCGGCCCTACGCACACGGTGGGCGTGGGCCTCACCCGTCCAGGTCGTTGAGCGCGTCGGGCGGCAGCGGCGAGGCGCCTGTCACCGTGCCGTCCAGGTCCAGGGGCAGCGTGGACGGATCGACTTCTGGCGGAGGGCTGTTCTCGAAGGGCGCGGCGACCGTGGGGCGAGCGCCACCTGTACCCGGAGGCGGACGCAGCACGGGCCCCGGAGGAGGCAGCCCCGAGTGCCGCCGCGCGGCCTCCATCAGGGCGTTGTGGTGGCGGTACCTTGCCTCCACGAGCTTGTGGATGAGCAGCGGCCCCCCGGGCACGCGGCGCGCGGTGAGGGCCTGGGTGGCCTTGCGCACCGGGTAGCGCACGCGGCGGATCTGCACGCGCCAGCCCTTGGGGGTGAAGGTGAAGACGCCGTAGGCGGGGCGCAGGTCGCCGTCGCGAGGAATGCCGGCGCTGGCCACGTCCGCGATGAGCATCCGGCCCACGCGCCGGCGGTAGGGGAAGTGCAGGTGCCCGAAGGCGCACGCGGCCGCGTCCAGGTGCGTGAAGAAGCGGCGCACCGCGACGTCGTCCAGCGTGGGGTCCAGCGACTCCTCCAGGTTTCGGGGATTCGCGTGGCAGATGAACAGGTCCTGTCCCTTGCGCGGCGTGTAGCGCAGGGAGAAGGGCATCTGTCCCAGCTGGTGGAGCAGCGTGTCGCCCAGCTGGTCGCGCGTCCAGCGCAACAGCTCCGTCTTCCAGTGGTCGCGCTCGCGGTACGCACCGCCCAGGTAGTTGCCGGCGAGGTACGCGTCCGTGTTGCCCATGATGAGGGCGTGGCACTTGCTGAAGAGCAGCTCCACCGTCTCGCGCGGGTGCGCGCCGCGCAGGGCCAGGTCTCCGGCCGCGACGATGTAATCCGGCGCCACCGATTTGGTGATGTCGTCCAGCACGGCCTCGCAGGCCGGAAGGTTCCCGTGAATGTCCGCGAGGATGGCGACCCGCATGGCCGCCCCCATCCTAGCCCGTCGCCGCCGTCGGGCCAGCCGCCGCGGGTAGAAAAATGACGAAGGTACTGCCCGCGTTCGGCTGGCTCTCCACCTTCACCTCGCCATCCATCGCGCCCATCAGGTGCTTCACGATGGAAAGGCCCAGTCCCGTCCCCCCCATGTCCCGGCTGCGGCCCTTGTCCACCCGGTAGAATCGCTCGAAAATCCGGGAAAGATGCTTGGGCTCGATTCCCACGCCTGTGTCGCGCACGCGCACGACACACCGGCCGGCCTCGTACGCTCCGTCCACGTCCACCCTGCCGCCCGCGGGCGTGTACTTCACCGCGTTGTCGAGCAGGTTGAGGAGCACCTGCTCGATGGCCCGCCCATCCCCCATGGCCACCAGCTCCGGCGGCACGTGCAGCCCGATTTGCTGGTTCTTGCCCTCGGCCTTGGGGCGCACGCCCTCCGCGGCGCGGGAGACGGCCAGGGCCAGGGGCACCTCCGTGCGCTGGAAGGTCATCTCGCGCGCCTCCAGGCGGGAGAGCTCCAGCAGGTCCTCCACCAGCTCGGAGAGGCGCTCGGACTGACGGTGGATGATCTCCACCATCTTTGGCGCCACCTGGGTGTCCTGGAGCGCGCCGCCCTGGAGCGTCTCCGCGTAGCCGCGGATGGCGGTGATGGGCGTGCGCAGCTCGTGGGAGACGTTGGCCACGAAGTCCTTGCGCACCTTCTCCAGCCGGCGCAGCTCCGTGACGTCGTGGAAGACGGCGGCGCTGCCGGGCAAATCCCGCCCCACGGGCGTCACGCGCACGGCCAGGGTGCGGGAGTACAGCCCCTCGAGCGTCAGCTCCAGCCGCGTGGAGGCGCCCTCATGGCAGGCGCGGGCCACCGCGTCATTGAGGGCCTCGTTGCGGATGAGCGCGAGCGGCCGCTGGCCCACGATGGCGCCGTTGGCGGGCAGGAGCATCTCCGCGAGCGCGTCGTTGTGGCGCACCACGGTGCCCTCCGCGTCCGTCACCCAGAGCCCCTCCGCCATGCCATCCAGCACGGCGGTGAGGATGCGCGCTTCCTGATTGAGCGCGGCGGCGCGCATGGACAGCTTGTCGTCCAGCGTGTCGATGGCGTCTTCCAGCTGCGCCAGGTCGTCCGTGCGCTCCAGGCCCGCGGGCGGCGCCACGTCCACGCCCGCCGCCAGCGACTGCGTCTTCTGGGTCAGCGCGCGAAGCTGGCGCTCCATGGCCACGCGGCTGGTGCCCAGGGCCAGCGCGGAGCCCGCCAGCGTGACGAGCCCCGCGGCGAGCGCGCCCGCCGGGTGCCCGAAGAGCACGAGCAGCGTCGCGACCAGCAGGGGAGGAACGAGCAGGGCCAGGAGCGTGAAGCGCAGGGGCATGGCGGCCTCACGGAGGGCTGAGCTTGTAGCCCACGCCGCGCACGGTCTCGATGATGTCGCCCGCGGGGCCCAGCTTCTCGCGCAGGCGCTTGATGTGCGTGTCCACGGTGCGCGTGTGGATTTCGGCCTGGATGCCCCAGACGTCGGACAGGAGCACCTCGCGCGTCTGCACGCGGTCGCTTCGCTCCAAAAGCGTGCGCAGCAGGCGGAACTCCAGCGCGGTGAGGATGATCTCCTCGCCCTTCACCCGCACCTGGTGGCGCGACGTGTCCAGGCTGATGTCGCCCGCGGCCAGCACCGCGGCGGGGCCTTCCTCCGCGTCCGCGCGGCGCAGCACGGCCTTCACGCGCAAGAGCAATTCGCGCACGGAGAAGGGCTTCACCACGTAGTCGTCCGCGCCCAGCTCCAGCCCCTGGATGCGGTCGGCCTCCTGGCCCTTGGCGCTGACGATGACGACCGCGGCCTTCTTCAGCTCCGCGTCGCTCTTGAGCATGCGCAAGACTTCACCGCCTGCCACGTCCGGCAGCATCAAGTCCAACAGCACCAGGTCCGGAGGGTGGGCCCGAGCCCGGGCCAGTCCCCCCGCGCCGGTGTTCGCCGTGTCCGTTTCGAAGCCCGCCGCGCGGAGGTTGTAGTCGACGAGTCCGGCCAGGTCCTGCTCGTCCTCGATGATGAGGATGCGCGCCATGAAGGTGCTCCCGCGAAGGGATGGAATGCGTGGCGTCCCGTAACAGATTCGTTCCGGCACGCCCGGGACATCCATGTGACATCCATGCACCATGTCCGCCCGCCTCCCCGCCAGGGGGCCAGCGCTTGGGGCGTCAGCGCGGAAACACCGGGTCGCAGGACTGCGCGGTCAGCTCGATGGGAGCCGCCACCAGGGTCGCGTTGGTGCCGGAGTTCACCACGCGCAGGTAGTTGCAGGAACTGCCCAGGAAGCGGGTGGGCGTGTCGGCCGTCAGCGCCTCGATGACGAGCGCGTAGTCGCGGCCCACCGGCACGTCCACCGAGAGCCCCATGGCCGCGCCACCGGGGGCCGAGGCGAAGCGCAGCGTGCGCCCCGTGTTGCCGTCCACGTCCTTCAACTCCAGCAGGTCGTCCGGGGACACCTGGGAGGACAGGCAGGTGCGCTGCAGCTCCGTGCAGTTGCGCTTCGTGCCGTCCTTCAGCACCGCCACCTGGTAGGCGCCCACCTGACTGGCGACGGCGCGGCTCAAGGTGATGTCCAGGCCCAGCGGCAGGGCCTCCGGCGCGGCGTCCGGGCCGCAGCCGGAGAGCAGCGCGAGCATCAGCAGGGTGGGGCGTCTCATGGCGCGGCGTCCTCCACGCGGATGGTGATGGGCACCCGGCCGCGCTCCTCCGAAGAGGACAGGGCCACCACGCCGGCCGTGCCCCCAATGGCCACCGCGCCCACGGCCACCCAGAGCCAGGGGCTCTTGTACCAGGGGCGGCTGGTCCCTTCCGTCAGGGCCGTGGCGGGCGCGGACCGCGACGCCACCTGGAAGAGGAGCGGATGGAACGGGTCCCCGCGTCCGGCGAGCCGCCGCTGCGCCGCGTCCACGACCTCGAAGTAGTACTCCACCTCATAGGGCGTGGACTCCACCGGCAGCTCGTACGCGGGCAGCACCGCGAGGTAGTGATCGGCCCGGGAGCGGTCGCGCACGAAGTCCACCGACGAGAAGCCCTGCGCCCCGGCGCGCCGGTAGAAGAGCCGGGCCCGTGCGCCCAGCGCCATGTCCCGGAGGACGGCGTCCACCTCCACGCGGTCTCCTGGCGCCGGGTCCGGGATGGGGTCCACCTCCAGGGTGACGGGGTGGACGCGGCGGTGGCGCAGGTCCTCCTTCAACTTCGCGAAGAGGTCGCGGACCTTCGGCGGCGCGGAGCGGGACAGCTCGAAGTCCGGCCGGGCCTGGAGCAGCTTCTCGTACGCCCCGCGCGCCAGGGCCTCGTCGCCCAGGTAGAGGGCGGTGAGCCCCTGCAGGCGGTAGAGCTCCACCAGCTCGTCGTCCGTGACGTCGGGCGCATCCAGCCCGCCCTGCACCACACCCAGGGCCTCCTGGAAGCGGCCGGCCTCCAAAAGTTCCTTCGCGGAGTCGATGGCGGGGCTCGTGGGGCCCAGCTGGAAGAGGAGGGGAGACGGGGGAGGGGGCACACGGGCCTGAGCCGGCAGGGCGAGCGTCAGCCCGAGCCCCCAGGCGCAGAGTGCGCCCCGCCAACCTCGGGCGGGGGTGCGCATCAGATGGAAAGCTAGCAGAGCGGTGTTGAGTGGATCCACGCGGCACGGCTCGCGAGTCCAACCCGGCGTGTTGACTGAAGGGGGGAGTCCCTCTATGTTGCGCGCCCTTTTGCCGGGAAGCCTTGTAGATGGTCGTAAAGATTGAACAAATCAAAGAAGCGGGGCTGACGCTCGACGAGCCCATCGCTCCTGGCCTCCTCAAGGAGGCCCTGGAAGGCCCGGGGTCCGGCGAGGACACCGGCTTTCAGGCGACCGCTCCGTCCACGCTCCACGCCACCCTGCGCAAGCTCAGCGGCGGCGTGCTGCTGAATGGCAAGTTCACCGTCCACCTGGGCGCGCCCTGCAAGCGCTGCCTCGCGGACGTGAAGCTGGACCTGCCCGTGTCCTTCACCATCAACCTGGTGCCGGAGTCCCTGGCCCGGGGGGATGACTTCAAGGACGACGACGAGAAGGTCATGGAGAAGAAGGAACGCACCCAGGGTGAATCCGGGGGCACCTTCGAACTGGACGACACGGACGAGCAGGTTTTCGATGGCAAGACGATCGATCTGGATCCAATCATCCGGGAACAGGTATTGCTCGCGCTCCCGATGAGCGCGGTCTGTCGGGAAGACTGCCAGGGGCTCTGCTCGCAATGCGGCCAGAACCTCAATGAAAAGAAGTGCGGCTGCGAGCCGAAGGTCGTGGACCCTCGACTGTCGCCGCTGAAGAACATCAAGCTGAACTGACGGTCCCTATGCCCCTCGCAGGTCGCGAGGGGGGACGGGTCCGATGCCGAGGTGAGCCGTGGGAGTTCCCAAGAAGCGGACGTCGAAGATGCGCCGGGACCGTCGTCGGGCCGGCAACAACAACCTGCGGACCCCCGTGCAGGTCATCAAGTGCTCCAAGTGCAAGGAGCCCGTGATGCCGCACCGCGCCTGCGCGGCCTGTGGCAACTACGGTGGCCGTGAGGTCATCGCGACCGCCGCGGAGTAGTTGAAAGCGGAAGGCTGCCGGTGCGGCTCGTCCTCGACGCGATGGGTGGCGACCACGCCCCCGACGCCGTCGTGGACGGGGGCGTGCTGTTCGCGCGAGCGTATCCCGGGCACGAACTCGTGCTGGTCGGGGACGCCACGCGTGTACGCCCTGTCCTGGAGCGCGCCGGCGCGCCTCCCAACATCCACCTCCACCACGCGTCCGAAGTGGTGGAGATGGACGACCCCGCGACCGCCGCGTTCCGGCGCAAGCGGGACTCCTCGCTCCGGGTGGGCTTCGAGCTCGTCCGGCAAGGGGAGGCGTCCGCCTTCGTGTCGGCGGGCAACTCCGGCGCGGTGATGGCCGGTGGCATGTTGACGCTCGGCCGGATCCCCGGCGTGGAGCGTCCGGCCATCGCGGCCCTGTTCCCGGCCCTGAAGGGCGAAGGCCGCTGTCTGCTGCTGGACGCGGGCGCCAACGTGGACTGCCGCCCCTCGCACCTGGCCCAGTTCGCCGTGCTCGGCGAGGCCTATTCGCGCACGCGCCTGGGCGTGAAGCGCCCCCGGGTGGCGGTGCTCTCCAACGGCGAGGAGGACTCCAAGGGCACGCAGCTCACGCGGGAGGCGAGCGCCCTGTTGCGCCGCTCGGACCTGGAGTTCGTGGGCTACGTGGAGGGCAAGGACCTGTTCTCCGGCGACGTGGAGGTCGTCGTGACGGACGGCTTCACCGGCAACATCGTCCTGAAAACCTCCGAGGGCGTGGGCATGGGCATCACCGGCCTCCTGCGCTCCGCCATCGAGAAGCGCGGCGGCCTGCCGGAGAAGCTGGGCGCGCTCCTGCTCAAGCCCACCCTGCTGGGGCTGCGCCGCGTCATGGACTACGCCGAATACGGCGGCGCGCCGCTCCTGGGTCTCCAGGGAGTGGGCGTCGTCGCGCACGGCCGCTCCTCCCCCCGCGCCATCCACAACGCGCTCGTCACCACGCTGCAGCATGTGCGCGCGGGCGTGCAGGAAGAGCTGACGCGCTGCATTGCCAACGCCGCCGCCTGGCTTCCTCCCCACCAGCGGGGAAGGAAGGCGGACGGGGACGAAGGGGCCGATTAGAGCGCGCCGGCCATGCGTTGGACTCCGACGACTCCGGAGGCCTCGTTGGCACGCACGCACATCATCGGAACCGGTTCCTATGCTCCCGCGCGGGTCCTGACCAACCAGGACCTGGAGCGCCTGGTGGACACCAGCGACACGTGGATCCGCGAGCGCACCGGCATCCAGGAGCGCAGGCAGGCCGCCCCTGATGAGGCGACGAGCGACCTGGCGGTGAACGCCTCCCGCCACGCGCTGGAGATGGCGGGCGTGGCGCCCGGCGACCTGGACCTCATCATCGTGGGCACCGTCACCGCGGACATGCCCATGCCGTCCTGCGCCGCGCTGGTGCAGTCGAAGCTGGGCGCGAAGCGCGCCTTCGCCTTCGACGTGTCCGCCGCATGCGCCGGCGGACTGTACGCGCTGAGCGTGGCGGACCAGTTCGTGCGCTCGGGGCAGGTGAAGCGCGCGCTCGTCGTGGGCGCGGACCTGCTCACCCGCGCGGTGGATTGGACGGACCGCAACACCTGCGTCCTCTTCGGGGACGGCGCGGGCGCCCTGGTGTTGGCGGCGGAACAGGACGCGGAGGAAGACGCCATGGCGCCGCGCGGCATCCTCTCCACCCACCTGCGCACCGACGGCGACCTCGCGAACCTGCTCTGCATCCCCGCCGGTGGCTCGCGCACCCCCGTCACCGCGGACAACGTGGATGCAAATCTTCACAAGCTCAAGATGAACGGGAAGGAAGTGTTCCGCTTCGCGGTGCGCGCGTTGGTGGAATCCACCCAGGCTTCATTGGGGGCCCACGGAATGGATACGACGCAGGTGGACCATGTCATCGCCCATCAGGCGAACCTGCGAATCCTGGAAGCCGTGATGGAACGGCTGGAGATTCCCAAGGAAAAATGCTGGCTCAACCTGCACAAGTACGGCAACACGTCGTCCGCCTCGCTGCCCATGTCGCTGGATGAGGCGCAGCGCGCCGGCCGCCTCAAGCGCGGGGATGTCATCGCGATGATGGCCATTGGCGCGGGGATGGCGTGGGGCAGCGCGGTGGTGCGCTGGTAGGCAGGACGACACAAGGAAGGACCGCAACATGGCGAAGGTCGCGTTCGTGTTTCCCGGGCAGGGCAGTCAGGCCGTGGGGATGGGCAAGGACCTCTACGAGCAGTTCCCCGAAGCGCGGGCCGTCTTCGACGCCGTGGACGACGCGCTGCACGAGAAGCTCTCCACCTCCTGCTTCGAGGGCCCGGAAGAGGCGCTGAAGCTCACCGCCAACACCCAGCCGGCCATCCTCACGGTGTCGGCCGCGGTTCACGCGGTGTTCCAGAAGCGCGGCCCGGCCCCCGCGTTCGTCGCGGGCCACTCGCTGGGCGAGTACTCCGCGCTGGTGGCCGCGGGCGCCATGGACCTCCAGGACGCGGCGCGGGCGGTGCGCGCGCGCGGCACCTTCATGCAGGAGGCGGTGCCCGTGGGCACGGGCGGCATGGCCGTCATCCTGGGCCTCACCCCGGACGCGGTGAAGGCCGCCTGCGACGCCGCGGCGGAAGGGCAGGTCGTCTCCCCGGCCAACTACAACTCGCCCGAGCAGACGGTCATCGCGGGCCACGCGGCCGCGGTGGAGCGCGCGGGCGCGAAGTGCAAGGAGGCCGGGGCCAAGCGCGTCATGCCGCTGCCCGTCTCCGCGCCCTTCCACTGCTCGCTGATGGACCCCGTGAAGCCGCGCCTGGCGGAGGTGCTGGCGGGCGTGCGCATCCAGGCGCCGTCCGTGCCGGTGGTGAGCAACGTGGAGGCCAGGCCCAACGCGGACGCCTCCCGCGTGGTGCCGCTCCTGCTGGAGCAGGTGAGCGCGCCGGTGCGTTGGATTGAGTGCGTGGAGTCGCTGAAGGCGAACGGCGTCACTCACGTGGTGGAGCTGGGGCCGGGCAAGGTGCTGGGCGGCCTCATCAAGCGCATCACCAAGGACATCGAATCGTTCAACGTCGAGAACGCCGCGACCCTGGAGAAGGTGCTCGCCGCGTTGGGGGCAGCATGAGCGGCTTCAAGGACAAGGTGGTGCTGGTGACGGGCGGCTCGCGCGGCATCGGCCGGGCGTGCGCGCAGGCCTTCGCCAAGGCGGGCGCGTCCACCGTGGTCATCAGCTACGTGGGCAACGAGGCCGCCGCGCAGGAGACGGTGGGCCTGCTCCAGCAGGCGGGCGCGAAGGCGGAGGCCGTGAAGTTCGACCTGGCGGACACCGCCGCGTGCGCGGGCGCCATTGACGGCGTCGTCAAGGCGCACGGCCGGCTGGATGTGCTGGTGAACAACGCGGGCATGGCCATTGACGGCCTGGTGATGCGCGTCAAGGACGAGGACTGGGACCGGCAGCTGGACACCAACCTCCGGGGCGCCTTCGCGCTCATCCGCGCCGCCAGCCGGCCCATGATGAAGCAGCGCTCCGGCGCCATCATCAACATCACCTCGGTCGTGGGGGAGATGGGCAACCCGGGGCAGGCGGCCTACTCGGCGGCCAAGGCGGGGCTCATCGGCCTGACCAAGTCGGTGGCCAAGGAGCTGGCCACCCGGAGCATCCGCGTCAATGCCGTGTCCCCCGGGTTCATCGGGACCGACATGACGTCGCACCTGGACGACGAGCTGCGGCAGAAGATGGTGGGCGGCATCGCGCTCGGCCGCCTGGGCAACCCGGAGGAGGTCGCCGGGGCCGTGGTGTTCCTCGCGAGTGATGCGGCGTCCTACATCACCGGCGAGGTCCTGAAGGTCAACGGCGGCATGTACATGTA
Source organism: Corallococcus sp. AB045 (assembly GCF_003668895.1). Taxonomy (NCBI): domain Bacteria; kingdom Pseudomonadati; phylum Myxococcota; class Myxococcia; order Myxococcales; family Myxococcaceae; genus Corallococcus; species Corallococcus sp. AB045. Next base: position 15,180 of record NZ_RAWN01000072.1, on the reverse strand, counting down.
AGCCAAGGTTGGATTGCCGCCGGGCGTGGGATATACCGCGCCCGCCTTGAAGACGGCCCGCGACTCAAAACGGCGGGCCCCATCTGTAGCTGGAGGGTTCTGCACGTATGTCCACCACCGCAACCGACGTGGAAACCAAGATCAAGTCCATCATCGCCGACCAGCTCGGTGTGGGTGAGGATGAGATCAAGCCCGAGTCGTCCTTCATCGAAGACCTGGGCGCGGACAGCCTCGACATCGTCGAGCTGGTCATGGCGATGGAAGAGGAGTTCGAGGTCGAGATTCCGGACGACGAGGCGGAGAACATCAAGACCGTCGGCGACGCCGTGAACTACGTGAAGACCCACAAGAAGTAGGCAGTCGCGACACCCGGAAGTCCGGGGCCTGGGGGAGCGTCCTCACCGGCGCTTCCACGCCCCATCGCGGTCAGCGGAGAAGAACAGTGTCAAACCGTCGAGTCGTCATCACCGGCACCGGCATCATTTCTGCGCTGGGCACCGGCACCGAGAAGAACTGGCAGGCGATGCTGGCCGGGCAGTCCGGTATCAGCACGATCACCCGTTTCGACCTGGGGAAGCTCGACGCGCGCATCGCGGGCGAGGTGAAGGACTTCCAGCCCGAGCAGTTCATCGACAGGCGCGAAGTGCGCCGGATGGACCTGTTCGCCCAGTACGCGATGGCCGCGGCCGACATGGCGGTGAAGGAGTCGGGCCTGCCCATCGGCCCGGACGCGCCCCATGGTTACAGCCCTGAGCGCGTGGGTGTCATCGTGGGCTCCGGCATCGGCGGCATCTCCTCTCTTGAGGAGCAGCACCGCAAGGGGCTGGAGAAGGGGTTCGACCGGCTGTCGCCCTTCTTCATCATCCAGATGATCGTCAACATGGCGCCTGGGCTCATCTCCATGCGCTACAACTGCAAGGGCCCCAACTGGGCCCCGGTGTCCGCGTGCGCCACCAGCGCGCACGCCATCGGCGAGGCCTGGAAGTCCATCCGCCTGGGTGAGACGGACGCGGCCATCGCCGGCGGCGCGGAAGCGGCCATCACGCCCCTGGGCATGGGCGGCTTCTCCGTGATGAAGGCCCTGTCCACGCGCAACGACGACCCGGCGCGCGCCAGCCGTCCCTTCGACAAGGAGCGCGACGGCTTCGTGATGGGCGAGGGCGCGGGCATCGTCATCCTGGAGGAGATGGAGGCCGCGAAGAAGCGCGGCGCCAACATCCTGGCGGAGGTGGTGGGGTACGGCGCCAACTCGGACGCGTACCACGTCACCCAGCCGGCCCCGGAGGGCGAGGGCGCGGCGCGCTGCATGCGCCTGGCTCTGGCGTCCGCGGGCATGCGGCCGGACGAGGTGGGCTACGTCAACGCCCACGGCACGTCCACGCCGTTCAACGACGCGAACGAGACCAAGGCCCTGAAGGCCGTGTTCGGCGACCACGCGCGCAAGCTGGCGGTGTCGTCCACCAAGTCCATGACGGGCCACATGCTCGGCGCGGCGGGTGGCGCGGAGGCGGTGGTGAGCGTGCAGGTGCTCACCAAGAACGTGCTGCCGCCCACGATCAACATGACGTCGCCGGACCCGGACTGCGACCTGGACTACGTGCCCAACACGGCGCGCGACGCCCGCGTCGACGCGGTGATGAGCAACTCGTTCGGCTTCGGCGGCACCAACGCGGTGCTGGTGTTCAAGCGCTTCGCCTGACGGCCATCCGGCCCGCTGCTCCCGGTGACGGGCAGCGGCGGGCAGGGGCCCTCCTTCCCGGCCCCGCCCTCACGGCGCGGGCCCCGCCTCCCGGAGTCCGGCCGTGAAAGTCATCCTCGCCTCCGACCATGCGGGCATCGAGCTGCGCCAGGAGCTGGTGGCGCTCCTGAAGGAGCGCGGCGCCGACTTCCAGGACCTGGGCCCCCAGACGCGTGAGTCCGTGGACTACCCGGACTTCGCCTCGCAGGTGGCCCGCCAGGTGGTGGCGGAAGAGGGCACGCTGGGTGTGCTGGTGTGCGGCACCGGCATCGGGATGAGCATCGTGGCCAACAAGCACCGGGGCATCCGGGCGGCCCTTTGCACCACCGAGTTCGAGGCGCGGATGACCCGCGCGCACAACGACGCCAACGTGTTGTGCCTGGGCCAGCGCGTGGTGGGCGCGGGCGTGGCGCGCGGCATCCTGGAGGCCTTCCTCTCCACCGCCTTCGAGGGCGGCCGCCACGAGAAGCGCGTCCAGAAGATTCGCGACGTCGAGGCCCAGCAGCGCTGACGGGCTTCGCAGGCGTCCCTCAAGCAGTCCCCTTCGTTCGTACGCCAGGAGGCAACACCATGGAGAACACCCGCACGCTGTCCCAGGTGGATCCTGAAATCGCCCAGGTGCTCCGGCACGAGACGGAGCGTCAGGAGGAGGGGCTGGAGCTCATCGCCTCGGAGAACTTCGTCAGCCCCGCGGTGATGGAGGCGGTGGGCTCCGTGCTCACCAACAAGTACGCGGAAGGCTACCCCGGCAAGCGCTACTACGGCGGCTGCGAGGTGGTGGACGTGGCGGAGACCCTGGCCATCGCGCGCGCGAAGGAGCTGTTCGGCGCGGACGCGGTGAACGTGCAGGCGCACTCCGGCAGCCAGGCCAACATGGGCGCCTTCATGGCGCTGATGAAGCCGGGCGAGACCATGCTGTCGCTGGACCTGAACTCCGGCGGGCACCTCACCCACGGCGCGTCGTTCAACTTCTCCGGCAAGCTCTACAAGGTCGTCCACTACGGCCTGTCCCGCGACACGGAGACCATCGACTTCGCGCAGGTGGAGTCGCTGGCCCTGGAGCACAAGCCCAAGGTGCTGGTGGTGGGCGCGAGCGCGTACCCGCGCACGCTCGACTTCGCGAAGTTCCGCGAAATCGCCGACAAGGTGGGCGCCGCCATGCTGGTGGACATGGCCCACATCGCGGGCCTGGTGGCCGCGGGCGTGCACCCGTCGCCGGTGCCCTTCGCCGAAATCGTCACCACGACCACGCACAAGACGCTGCGCGGCCCGCGTGGCGGCATGGTGCTCAGCCGTGAGGCCTTCGCGAAGACCATCAACAGCCAGATCTTCCCCGGCATCCAGGGCGGCCCGCTGATGCACGCCATCGCGGGCAAGGCGGTGGCCTTCAAGGAGGCGTTGTCGCCGGAGTTCAAGACGTACCAGAAGCAGATTGTGTCCAACGCGCAGGCGCTGGCGGAGGCGCTGAAGTCCGCGGGCCTGCGGCTGTGCTCGGGCGGCACGGACAACCACCTGATGCTGGTGGACCTGCGCGCCAAGAAGCTCACCGGCAAGGTGGCCGAGGACGTGCTGGGCAAGGCGGGCATCACGGTCAACAAGAACATGATCCCCTTCGACCCGGAGAAGCCCACGACGACCTCCGGCGTCCGGGTGGGCACCCCGGCCATCACCACGCGAGGCATGCGCGAGGCGGAGATGGCGGTGGTGGGCCGGCTCATCGGCCAGGCGCTGGACGCCGCGCAGGACGACGCGGCGCTCGCGCGGGTCAAGGGGCAGGTGAAGGAGTTGGCGCAGGGCTTCCCGCTGTACGCCTCGCGGTTGAAGTAACCCAAGCCCGTGCGCTGCCCCTTCTGTCAGGACCCGGAGAACAAGGTCATCGACTCGCGCGAGTCGCACGAGGGCTCCGTCATCCGGCGGCGCCGCGAGTGCCTGGCCTGCAAGCGCCGCTTCACCACGTATGAGCGGGTGGAGGAGCTCTACCCGCTCATCGTGAAGAAGGACGGGCGCCGCGAGGCCTTCGACCGCGAGAAGATGCTCAACGGCCTGAAGAAGGCGTGTGAGAAGCGCCCGGTGTCCGCCGCGCAGCTGGAGGCGACGGTGGAGGACATCGAGCGGATGCTCCAGGGGATGGGGGAGAAAGAGGTTCCCTCCTCATCCATTGGCGAGCACGTGATGCGGCGGTTACAGCAACTGGACGAGGTGGCGTACGTGCGCTTCGCATCCGTGTACCGCAGCTTCCGGGACATCTCCGAGTTCATGCACGAGCTGAAGGACCTGCTCGAGGACCAGGAGCGTGAGCGCAAGGCGAAGCCGCCTGTGACTCCGCCCAAGGACGGTTAGGAAGGGCGGTATGCGCTTGCTCACGCGGTCACGGTTGCAGGCGGTGAAGACGCCCCGCTCCAAGCGCGCGGCGGACTTCGACCACGCGGTGGCCGAGTTCTTCATGCGCATCGCCCTGGAGGAGGCCGCCAAGGGCCTGGGCCGCACCAGCCCCAACCCCGTCGTGGGCGCGGTGCTGGTGAAGGGCGGGCGCATCATCGCGCGCGGCCACCACAAGAAGGCCGGCACGGCGCACGCGGAGGTCGTCGCGCTGGAGGCCGCGGGCTCCAAGGCGCGCGGCGCGGACCTCTACACGACGCTGGAGCCGTGCGACCACTACGGGCGCACCCCGCCGTGCAGCCTGGCGGTGCTGGAGGCCGGTGTGCGGCGCGTGTTCAGCGCGTCCTCGGACCCGAATCCGCTCGTCAGTGGCAAGGGGCTCAACCGGCTCAAGCGCGGCGGCGTGGCGGTGGTGACGCACGTCCTCAAGGACGAGGCGGACGCGCTCAACCGGCCCTTCTTCAAGATGATGCGCACGGGCCTGCCGTGGGTGACGCTCAAGGCCGCGGTGACGCTGGATGGGAAGATCGCCGCGCCTTCGGGTGACTCGAAGTGGGTGACGGGCGAGGCTTCGCGCGCGTGGGTGCACCGGCTGCGCAACCAGGTGGACGCCATCCTCGTGGGCGCGAACACCGTGCGCATGGATGACCCGCAGCTCACCACGCGGCTGCCCGGCGGCGGGGGCAAGGACCCGGTGCGCGTGGTGGTGGACTCGCACCTCAAGCTGTCCCCGGGGCACACCGTCTTCACGCAGCGCAGCCCCGCGCGCACCGTCATCGCCACGCTGGAGGACCCGGAGGGCCGGCGCGCCCGGCGCTTCCTGGCCCAGGGCGTGGAGGTGTGGAACGTGCGCGCGAAGCAGGACCGCGTGGACCTGAAGGCCGTCCTCAAGCGCGTGAAGAAGGAAGGCCTCAACCACGTGCTCGTGGAGGGCGGCGCGGGCCTGTACGGCACGCTGCTTCGCGAGCACCTGGCGGATGCGCTCGCCCTGTTCCTCGCTCCCAAGCTGGTGGGGGCCGGGGGCCTGTCGTGGGCGGGCGAGCTGGGCGTGAAGGACATGGCCCATGCCCTGGCCGTGAAGGACCTGACGATGGAGAAGGTGGGGGACGACGTCCTCCTGCGCGCGCTGCTCTGAAGGCCAGCGCCCGGACAGGGCTTCCGTTAAGGTTCCGGCCATGTTCACCGGACTCATCCAGGACACTGGCACCGTCACCCGCGTCACCACCGGCGCGATGACCGACTTCTGGATTCGCACCTCGCTGGGAGCGGAGGCCTTCGCCCTGGGTGAATCCATCGCCGTGGACGGCGCGTGCCTCACGGTGGTGGAGAAGGGCGGGGACACCTTCCGCGTGCAGGCCGCCCCGGAGACGCTGCGGCGCACCACCCTGGGGGCCCGGAAGACGGGCGACCGGGTGAACCTGGAGCGGGCGCTCGCCCTGGGGGACCGGCTGGGCGGACACCTGGTGTCGGGCCACGTGGACGCCGTCAGTGAAGTGCTGGAGACGTACGCGGAGGGCGGCTCGTGGGTGATGGTGTTCCGGCTGCCCCCGGAATTGGCGCCCTGCTTCATCGAGAAGGGCTCCGTCACCATCGACGGCATCAGCCTCACGGTGAACGCGGTGGAGACGGACCGCTTCCGGGTGCAGCTGATTCCGGAGACCCAGGAGCGCACCACCCTGCACGGCAAGGGGCCCGGGGCCCGGGTGAACCTGGAGGGCGACCTCATTGGCAAGTACGTGGCCCGGCTGTACGCCCTCCGGGGCGCCCCGGAAGCCGCCGCCCAGGGAGCGGGGCTGACGGAGGCGGTGGTGCGAGCGGCGGGTTTCAGCCCTCGCGGGTAGGGGCGCAGGTGGTGTAAGGAGCGCGCCATGCCTCGCTATTTCGAAGGGGATTTCCTCCCCCCCCAGGGCCGGTTCGCCATCTGCGTGTCCCGGTTCAACAGCTTCATCACGGAGGAGCTCTTGAAGGGCGCCGTGGACACCCTGGTGCGCCATGGCGTGAAGGACGACGCCATCGACGTGTACCGCTGCCCCGGCACCTATGAGCTGCCCGGCCTCACCCGCCGCGTGTCGGAGGGTGGCCAGTACGCAGGCATCGTCGTCCTGGGCGCGGTGATTCGCGGCGGCACCCCCCACTTCGACTACGTGGCGGGCGAGTGCGCCAAGGGCATTGGTTCGGTGGCGTTCAGCGCGGCGTCCGGTACGAAGCCGGCGGCGGTGACGTTTGGCGTCCTCACGTGCGATACCGTGGAGCAGGCCATCGACCGGGCGGGCGTGAAGGCGGGCAACAAGGGCGCGGAGGCCACGCTGGCCTGCATCGAGATGGTCAACCTCTTCGCGCGCATGTCTGGCGCGGAGCGAAAGGGCTAACCGCGATGGGCGCGCGCAGAACGGCACGAGAGCGGGCGCTGCAGGCGCTCTACAAGTTGGAGATGACCCAGGGCGCCACCACGCGGGAGGCCCTGGACGCGGCGTGGGCTGCCTCCGCGGAGGACGGCACCCCGGAGCCGGACGCGGTGAAGTTCGCCAAGGAGATCGTGGAGGGCGTGGAGGCCCACCGCGAGGAGATTGACGGGCTCATCGAACGCCACAGCCACAACTGGCGCATCGACCGCATGTCCCGCATCGACCGCAACGTCCTGCGGCTGGGCATCTTCGAATTGAAGTACCGCCCGGACATCCCCCGCAAGGTGACCATCAACGAGGCGGTGGAGCTGGGGAAGAACTTCGGCAACGAGGAGTCGAGCGCCTTCGTCAACGGACTCCTGGACCGCGTCGCGGTGGCGCTCGGGAAGCCGTGAGCCAGACGCAGACCCTGGACGTGGGCCTGGAGGGCCTGGACGCGCTGAACGGGGTGGACGCCCTCTGCCTTTTCGTGGCCGAGGACGACCGCCCCCTGCCGTCCTCCGCCGGCTACGTGGACTGGCGGCTGTGCGGCGCCCTGTCGCGCGTGCTCCAGGGTGGGTTCTTCACCGGCGTGAAGGACGACTGGCTCCTGTTGCCGTCGGACGGGAAGCTGACCGTGCCGCGCATCTTCGTGGTGGGGCTGGGCTCCCGGAAGCGCCTGGACGCGGCCTCGCTGGGAGAGGCGCTGGCGGGCGCGGCGAAGGTCTTGAGCCGCGCGAAGGTGGAGTCGGTGGCCTTGGAGGTGCCCCAGGGGTCTTCCCTGAGCGACTCCGCCCGTGCGGAGGCGTACCAGCGGCAGTTCCTGCCCGCGTTCAAGGGGGGACGGGTGTCCCTCCTCGCGGACAAGGGCCTTGTCGGGTCGCTGTCATCCCGGAAGGGTTGACGCGCAGCGGCCAGACAGGGGTTCTGCTAGCATCCAGCCCTTGAGGCGCGCGCGATGAAGTTCAAGGTGTTGATCGTCGAGGACTCCAAGGTGTCGCGCGAGCACATCGCCGCGACCGTGGAGGCCGTGGACGGCGTCGAGGCCGTCACCACGGCCAGCGGCTTCGAGGCGCTGAAGCTGCTGCCGCGCCAGCGCTTCGACCTCATCATCACCGACATCAACATGCCCGACATCAACGGGCTGGAACTCATCAACTTCGTCAAGAAGAACCCCAACTACCGGGACGTGCCGCTCATCATCGTCACCACCGAGGGGCGTGAGCAGGACCGCTCGCGAGGCATGGCGCTGGGCGCCGCCGGCTACCTGGTGAAGCCCTTCCAGCCGGCGGACCTGGAGGCGCTCCTGCGGCGCTTCCTGAAGCCGCTGTGACACCCGGGGGCAAGGCGCTCGCGGAGTTCGTCGCCGAGGCCACCGAAATCCTGGATGCGCTGGGCCGCGACCTGCTGGCGCTCGACGAGGCGCGGGGCCTGGAGGCGGACCCCGAGCACATCAACGGCATCTTCCGCGCGGCGCACTCGCTCAAAGGCCTGTCGGGCCTCTTCGGCCAGGAGCGCATCAGCCAGTTGGCGCACGCGGCGGAGGACCTGCTGGACCGGCTGCGGCTGGGCCGGCTGACGCTGGACGACCAGGTCCTGGACACGCTGGTGGACGCGCTGGACACGTTCCAGGCGCTGCTCGGAGAGGCGTCCCGGAGCGAGGAGGGCCCCGAGCTCTCCCAGCGCACCCGCGACATGGAGGACCGCATGGCGCGGCTGGGGTCGCCCCCGCCCGCCGTGGAAGAGGATCCGCTGGAGCGGCTGGAGCTGGACGCGGCGGTGCGCGCCGTCTTCACCGAGTACGAGGAGCACCGGCTGCGCGAGAACGTGCGGCGCGGGGTGGCGCTGTGGCGGGTGCGCGCGGCGTTCGACCTCACGGACTTCGACCAGGGGCTCGCGGACCTGAACGCGCGCCTCAAGCCCCTGGGCGAGGTCATCAGCACGCTGCCTTCGTCGCGGCCGGGGGGGCTCAACGGCATCGCGTTCGACCTCATCTTTGGCGCGAAGGTGGGGGCGCTGGCGCTGGAGGATGGCCTCCGGGGCTCGCCCGCGGAGCTGGCTCCGCTGTCCGTCCGGCCGCCGGAAGTGGGCTCGACGGGGCCCGCGTTCGACGCGCCTGCGCCTCGCGATGCCGCGGCCGTGCGCGAGGACGTCGAGGTCCTGCCTCCTGACGCGGACGAAGCCGGGGGCGACGAGGACGCCGAGTCGCCGGTGGAGACCACGAGCCTCGCGACCGTGCATGCGCACCCGGGGGCAAATCCTCCGCGCATGCGGGCGGTGACGCCTCCGGTCACGGTGGTGGGGCTCCAGGCCGCCGCGTCCGCGCCGATTCCCGCGGGCCGTCCCAAGGCGGAAGAGACGTCCCTGCGCTCGCTCACGCAGACGGTGCGCGTGGACATCGGGCGGTTGGACGGCCTCATCAACATGGTGGGCGAGCTGCTGCTCATCAAGGCCAACCTCCAGCGGCTGGCGGAGACGTCCCGGCAGGACGGCACCCTCGCGCTGTCCAAGCTCTTTGGTCAGGAGCTGTCGCGGGAGACGCGGCAGCTGGAGCGCAAGCTGGAGGCGCTCCAGGAGGGGCTGCTCGAAGCGCGCATGGTCCCGGTGGGCCAGGTCTTCGACAAGCTGGCGCGGCTGGTGCGGAAGATTGCCCGCGAGGCCGGCAAGGAGATCGACTTCGTCAGCTCCGGCGGCGAGGTGGAGCTGGACAAGCTCATCGTGGAGGAGCTCAGCGATCCGCTGATGCACCTCATCCGCAACGCCATCGACCACGGCGCGGAGGGCCCGGAGGCGCGGCTCGGCGCGGGCAAGCCCCGGCGCGCGACGGTCCGGCTGCGCGCGGAGCAGAAGGGCAACCACGTCGTCATCAGCGTGTCCGACGACGGCTCGGGCATCGACGAGGTGCGCGTGCGCGAGGTGGCGCTGTCGCGCGGGCTCGTCACGTCGTCGCAGGTCAGTGAGATGACGCGGCGCGAGCTGCTCAACCTCATCTTCCTGCCGGGCTTCTCCACCCGCTCCAGCGTCAGCTCGCTCTCTGGAAGAGGCGTGGGCCTGGACGTGGTGAAGAACAACCTGGGCAACCTCTCCGGCATCATCGACGTGTGGAGCGAGCGCGGGAAGGGCACGGCCTTCCACCTGACGCTGCCGGTGACGCTGGCCATCGTGCGCGCGCTGGTGGTGGGCGTCAGCGGACGCACCTACGCGGTGCCGCTCAACAGCGTGCTGGAGATCCTGTCCGTGCAGCCGCGCGACATCCGCACCGTGGAGCGGCGCGAGGTGTTGGACCTGCGCGGACAGACGCTGCCCTTCCTGCGGCTGGGGCGCCTGTTCCACCTGCCGGAGCGCGAGGTGAGCCGCCACTTCGTCGTCGTGGTGGGCCTGGCGCAGCAGCGGCTGGGCATCGCGGTGGACGAGCTGTTCGGCCAGCAGGACATCGTCACCAAGCCCCTGGGCGGCCGGCTGAGCCGCGTGAAGGGCATCTCCGGCGCCACCGACCTGGGCAACCGCCGCACCGTCCTGGTGCTGGATGTCGCGGAACTCCTGGAAGAGGGCATCGCGCAGGAGCGCCGCCGCGCTTGAGGCGTCCGCGCCGGGGGCTGCTATCCTCCCGGGCGTGTCCCGTTTCGAAGCCCTGCTCGACGCGTTCTTCTACCGCCCGGACGAGGACGTCGGCGGCCTGCTGGACTTCGCCGCGGGCAGTGACGACCTGGCGCAGCCGCAGCTGGAGGAGGAGCCCGTCGAGTACCTGGCCTTCCGCCTGGAGGCGGAGTGCTACGCGGTGCCCATCCTCGCGGTGAGGGAGATCTGCAAGGTGCCGCTGCTCACGGAGATTCCGCGCGCGGAGCCGCAGCTGCTGGGCGTGATGAACCTGCGCGGGGAGCTGTTGCCCGTCTACGACGTGAAGCTGCGGCTGCGGCTGGCGGACGAGCCGCCGGTGGTGGCGGGGCCGGACGCGGGCCTGCCGCCCCGGGCCGCGCGCATCCTGGTGCTCAGGACAGCGGACGGTCCCGCGGGCGTATGGGTGGACTCGGTGGCGGGCGTGGTGCGGCTCAAGCCGTCCATGGTGGAGCTGTCGCCCGCGGGGATCCGTGGAGACAGGGACTGCGTGGCGGGGCTGGGGCGCAAGGGCTCGCAGCTCTACATCCTGTTGGATCCAGAGCAGGCGCTCGCCCCATGACGGACCCCGTGAACCTGCTGGCCCGCCGCCCGCGCGGTGAGCGGGCCCCCGAGACGCCCACGGCCGACGCGGAGGTGCAGCTGTGCGCCTTCTTCGTGGGCAACGAGGAGTACGTCCTGGACATCATGCGCGTGGAGGAGATCCTCCCGCCCCAGCGCGTGATTCCCATCCCGCACGCGCCCGCCTTCGTGGAGGGCGTGTTGCACCTGCGCGGCGCGATGCTGCCCGTGGTGGACCTGCGGCGGCGCCTGCTGGGGGAGCCCGCGCAGGAGACGCGGCGCACGCGGCTGCTCGTGTGCCGGCTGGGGACGCGGCGCGTGGTGACGCGGGTGGACCGCGTGGCGGAGGTGCTGCGTGTGCGCCGGTGTGACATCAAGCCCGCGCCTGCGCTCATGGCCGGGGGCCGCACGCCGTTCGTGGTGGGTGTGTGCGGGCCGCCGGAGCGGCTGCGGCTGCTGTTGGACCTGAAGGCGCTCCTGCGCGCGGAGCTGGAGCGCGACTCCCGCACGCCGCCCGCTGGCTGAGCGCCCCCTGGGCACGGTGCTGGGGGGCCATTCCCTCGGGCTCTTCCGCCAGGAGGGCTGGGACGCGGGGCCCCTGGCGCACCGAGTCGCATTCCATGCCTTGGACACGAAGGGTGGGAAGGTGAACGTTTCCATCCGGCGCGGGGCCGCCCACCGGCGGTGGGAGCAGCCTCGCGGGACGCGACTCCTCCAGCGGCTTCAAGCAGGATGCGGACATCCCGAGGAACACCAACCCCGAAGGAGGACGGCGGATGAGCGACACGGTGCGGTCCCCCGCGGGGCAGGAGGAGGTGCGGTATCGGGCACTGCAGGCGGTGGATCCTCGCGCGCCTGGCGCCCTGGAGACCCTCACCACCGGCCTGCATGACGAGAGCTGGCGCGTGCGCCACGCGGCGGCGGAGGGGCTGCGCCACGTGCCGGATGCGCCGGGCGTCACCGCGCGGCTCATCTCCGTCCTGGGAGAACGCGGCGAGACGGGCGCGCGCAACGCGGCGGCCGAGGCCCTGTCCGGAATGGGGCCGGTGGCGATACCTCCGCTGGTGCACCTGCTGGAGCACGAGGATCCGGATCAGCGAAAGCTGGCGGCGGACATCCTGGGCCAGCTGGGCCGCCCGGAGGTGGAGGACGTGCTCCTGCGCGCGCTCTCCGACGACGACCTCAACGTGCGCGTGGCGGCCGCGGAGGCGCTGGGCCGGATGGGTGGGGACGCCGCGGCGAGGGCACTGGAAGACCTGCTGGACGCGCCCACGCCCCTGTTGCGGCTGGCCGCGCTGGAGGGGCTCGCGTCGCTCAAGCGCGCACCCCCGTTGGCGCGGGTGATGGCGCTGGTGGAGGACCCGGGGGTGCAGCGCAGCGCCCTGCGGCTGTTGGGCCTGTACGCGCCGGGCGTGTCCACGGAGCGCATCTGCCGGGCGCTGGCGTCGCCGGTGCGCTCGGTTCGCGAGGCGGCGCTCGTCGCGCTGGGGAAGCAGGCCGTGGGGCTGGGCCCGTACGAGCGCGGTGAGCTGGATGCCGTGGCGCGCTCGGTGCTGAGCGGCATCCCAGGTGTGACGGCGCACGTGGCGCAGGCCCTGGACGGCGATGACGTCCGGGTGCGGGCCGGCGCGCTGGTGGCGGCCGGAGCGCTGGGCGAAGCGTCGCTCGCGGTGGCGGTGGCGGAGGTGGCGCGCGAGGACCGGCTGTTGCGCGAGGTGCTCTTCACGCTGGGCCAGCTGGGGCCGGAGGGCCGGCGCCTGCTGCTCGGGAGCATGGGCACGCTGTCGCTGCCCGCGCGCACCGTGGCGGCGGAGGCGCTGGTGCTGCTCGTTGACTCGACGTCGGTGCCGGAGCTGTGCGCGCTCCTGGAGTGGGCGGAGGACGACCTGCGCGCGGTGGTGGTGCGCGCGCTGGGGCGCACGCACTCGCCGGACGCCGTGGCGCCGTTGGTGGAGCTGCTCTCGGACCCCGTGCTGTCGGGCATGGCGGCGCGAGCGCTGGAGCAGCTGACCGTGGCCCACCCGCTGGATGCGCTGGCCGCGCTGGAGGCGGCGGTGGAGCAGCGCACGACGCCCGCGGCGGTGGCGGTGCTGGGCCGGCTGGGTGGCGCGAGGGTGTTGCCCGTGCTGCGGCGGATTGCCCGCGATGAAGACGCTTCCTGGCGCGCGGCCGCGGTGGAGGCCGCGGGCCGGGCGGACGGCGAGGCCGGCCTGGAGCTGGCGCGCGGTGCGCTGGCGGACGAGTCCCCCAAGGTGCGCATCGCCGCGGTGCGCTCCCTGGGGCTGCAGGGCGGCAGGGAGGCCGCGACGTTCCTGGGGCTCGCGCTGAAGGACGAGGACCGCGGCGTGCGAGTGGCCGCGGTGGAGGCCGTGGGCGCGGCGGGCGCGAAGGAGCGCTCACCGGACCTGGAGGCGCTGGTGCGCCACGGCGATGGTGCGCTCGCGATGCTGGCGGTGCGCGCGCTGACGAAGCTGGGGACGGTGGGCGCGGGCGTGCTGTGGGACGCGCTCAGCCATCACGACGCGGAGGTGGTGAAGGCGGCGTTGCCGGCGCTGGGGTCGGCGGGGGCCTCGGCGGATGGGGCCGCGCTGGCGATGTCGCTCCTGGGCCATCCCCGCTGGGACGTGCGGGCGGCCGCGGCTCGCGTGCTGGGCGGAATGGGGCGGCCGGAGTGCCTGCCCGTGCTCCAACAGGCGATGGCGGTGGAGCAGGACGCGCTGGCCCAGGTGGCGCTGGCGGAAGCGGTCGTCCGGTTGTCGCGGCGCTGAGGGGAGGACTCGGATGCCACGCTTCGACGAGGGCCGCCCGGAGATGACGCTGGAGGAGTTCCGGCTGCTGCGCGACCACGTCTACGCGCACTGCGGAATCCTCATCCACGAGAACATGAAGTTCGTGATGGAGCGCCGGCTGTGGCCCCGGCTGGAGGCGCTGGGGATCCAGGACTTCGGCTCCTATCACCGCTACCTTCGCTACGACGCGCAGCGCAGCGCGGAGCTGGAAGCGGCGGTGGAGTCCCTCACCACGCACGAGACCTACTTCTTCCGCGAACCCGCGCAGCTCAAGGCCTTCTGCGAGGAGCTGATCCCCATCCTGGAGAAGCGCAACGCGCACACGCGGCGGCTGCGGCTGTGGTCGGCGGGGTGTTCCTCCGGCGAAGAGGCGTACACGCTGGCCATGCTGCTCAAGGAGAGCGGCCGCTTCGACGACTGGGACGTGGAGGTGCTGGGCACGGACCTGTCGCGCCGAGTGCTGGCCGTGGCCCGCCGCGCCGAGTACGGCCCCAGCGCCCTGCGCGCGACACCGCCGGACTTGCTGGAGCGCTACTTCGTGCCCGTGGGCGTGAACCGCGTCCGCGTGCGCGACGACGTGAAGGCGTGGGTGAACTTCGGCCACCACAACCTGTCGGACGTGGCGGGCAGCCAGCTGGTGCCGCGCTCGGACGTCGTCTTCTGCCGCAACGTGATGATCTACTTCGACCTGGCCGCGCGCCGCCGCGTGCTGGGCGTCATCCGCGACCGGCTCTGTCCCGGGGGCTACCTGCTCCTGGGCCACGCGGAGAACCTGCTCAGCCTGGGCGCGGACTTCGAGCTGGTGCACCTGAAGGGCGACCTCGTCTACCGCCGGCCCGAGTTTCCGGGCGGGGAGGGCCGCTGATGGCACGCCCGCTCACGGTGCTCATCATCGACGACTCGGCCACCAACCGCCGCACGCTCACCACGCTGCTGGAGTCCTCCGCGGAGGTGATGGTGCTGGACTGGGCCCAGGACGGCGAGGAGGGGCTCAAGAAGGTCCTGGACCTGAAGCCCGACGTGGTGACGCTGGACCTGGAGATGCCCCGGTTGGGAGGCCACACCTTCCTGCGGCTGCTCATGCGCGCGGCGCCCACGCCCGTCATCGTCATCTCCAGCTATTCGCACCGCTCGGACGTGGGCAAGGCGCTGGAGCTGGGCGCGTTCGACTTCATCGCCAAGCCGCCCCAGGGCACGCCCGCGGCGTTGGAGCACCTGCGGCGCGAGCTGATCGACAAGGTGCTCGCGGCGCGCCACGTGAAGTCCGGGGGACGCCACGGGGCCTCGCTGCGCGGCTCCGTGCTGTCGGGGGATGTGCCGCAGGTCATCGCCGTGGGCGCGTCCACGGGCGGGCCTCCCGCGGTGCAGCGGCTCCTGGAGGGACTGGCCACCGAGCCGACCGTCAGCGTGCTGGTGGGCCAGCACATGCCGTCGCAGTTCACCAAGGCCTTCGCGGAGCGGTTGGACCGCATCGGTCCCTTCACGGTGACGGAGGCGTGCGAGGGCGACGTGGTGAAGCCGGGCCACGTCTACATCGCGCCGGGAGGCCGCCACCTGGTGCTGTCGGACCGCACCGGGCGCCTGGAGCTGCGCACGCCGTCGCCGGTGCCCGCGGACAAGTACGCACCGTCGGTGGACCGGCTCTTCGAGAGCGCGGCGGACGTGCTGGGCCCGCGCGCGGTGGCGGTGGTGCTGACGGGGATGGGGGCGGATG